>JASFVG010000236.1:0-7398 GCA_050049955.1 Anaerolineae bacterium
AGGCAACCCTCAAACCGAGGGCACCCCCAGGAGTTGTTCGTCACATCGGCCCCCAGGCTAGCATCGCCATCGTGGAACGGGTCGCCGCCCAGCGGATAGGGTGCGAGGAGAAACTCCATACACTCGGCGTAGGAGCCCGGGCTGCCGAACCCGCGCCGCATGCTGCGACATCCTATCCACTCTGCTCGCGGGGCTACCCCCGTTCGGTTCGCGCCTCCGTCATCGCCCAGAACCGTGCCCATCGTGTGGGTGCCGTGGGCGTCATCGTCGAAAGGCACGCGGCTGTGGTCCCACGCATCATGCCAGCAGTTGTTGTGGTCAACCATCTCCCCATCCCACCCGCGGTACTGCGCCTTCAGGGCTGGGTGATCCCATTCGTAGCCTGTGTCTTGACCACCGACCACGATGCCTTCCCCTGTTGCGCCCAGGGCCCAGGCCGCGTTGGCGCGAATGGCTACCAGATTCTCCTGCAGACCCTCGCTCGGCGCCTGGGACCCCGCGTAGGGCACCGGAATCCGCAAGGGATACTGGCGCACGTTGGGGTTGAGCACAACCTGGGCAACGCCTGGTCGGCGCTCGAAGCGGTCCATCAACCGGCGATGGCCATCGACCCGGATCATGTTGATGATATAGTATGGACGATAAGGGACCCCCAGACTGTCAAGCTCGGCCCGCAGGGAGCGTTGAGACACTGTGGCAGTCGCGACCAGGGTCTCGTGAACGTAGATGCGGCGTGCCTGGTGGTCAGCGATGCTCGTGGCAGGCCTGAGGTCGGCCTGCTGCTCCAGGATGATGAGGAAACCGTCGTTGAAGAAGCCAGGATCACCCACGTGCAAGTAGAGCCCTACCCACAGAGCCCAGGACGCGGCGACGACCGGCAGCAGCGCGGCCACGCCGAATTCGAGTCCGGGGCCTCGCTGACTGCAGCGCTTCGCTCCTAATCGGCGGCCTACGAAGAGAACGGTGCTGGCGAGCGACGCCGCCAACCAGACCATGAGATAGCTGAGGACGTGCTGCGGCTCCGGAATGCCCGCCGCGGCGACGTCGCGCGGATCGACGAAGAGCAAGGGGGTGCCGCGGTAGCACAGCGCCAGGGGCAGAAGCGGTAGAACACTCCGGCCGCGTGCCCGCAGCTCAGTCAGGAACAGGGCCAGGGGAAGGAGAAAGAGACTGGTGCTCAGAACCATCCAGTCACCGCTTCGAAGAAACCCACCTGCGACGGAGAGCGCATAGATTAGAATCGTGACCGCGGCCGCGGCCCACCTCCTCCGGAACGAACTTGAGAGGAGCGGCAACACTGCTCCCCAGAAGACGAGGAGCTGTGGAATAACCTCAAACAGCACCCGCACGCCCAAGGCAAGACTCGTCGGTCCATCGCCAAGGGCGCCTGTCACGGGCCACGGCATAGCCATCCAAGCAGACGCTGCAAGGGCCACAAGAAACGTGGGCCACCTGATCGGTTCAACGCCGAGCCAGGCCAGCAGGGATCTTCGTGGTGTGCCCGCCACGCGAGAAGCCACCCAAGACGCGAGAGCAGCATAGGCCCCGAGGGTCGCGACGTGTACCGCTGCAGCCGCGTATCTGGGGCGCACCGGAACCAGCACGTCGCGCTCGGGGAAGGCTACACCGATCACGGCGTCTAGAACGATGTACCCGCTGGCGATCCCCAGAGCCGTGCTCAGGCCAACGAAAGCCTTGGCACCGCCCCAGCGCTTCGTCAGAACGCTGGCGCCGGTGAACGGCCCGATGAGGGCTGCCGCGGCAACCAGCACGGAAACCCCGTCGGCCGCCCTACCACTGACCGTGCTGGGCAGAAGCCCCATGACCGCGAGCCTCGAGACAACGGGCGCCGAACCTAACCAGCCTAGGGCCAGGATACCGATGACTAGTAGACCGCAGCCTCGAGGCCTGGAGTCGTTGTGGAGCATGAATTCATCCTTTGGACCTGCTCTCGCGTCATAGATGCCAACTACAGCCCACGACTAGGCACACACAAAGAGGGCTGCTTGAAGTTTGGTCCGAGTGCGGTAGAATTGAGGCCCACCACGAACGCCCCCCTTGGGGCCGGCATATTGCGGGCAAGCGGGAGGGCAGGCGATGCAGTTTACGAGACGCGGAACAGTGATCAATCCCTACCCCCTCGGCAAGCTCCCTCCCGAGCACCTAGCTCGGTTGTTTGAGCGGTACCCCGCCCAAAATGCGCGAGTTGTCATCGGCCCGGGAATCGGGCACGATGCAGCCGTAATCGACGTATGTGGCGCTGGGTCGGGCTCGTCTAGTCACTACCTGGCCGTCAAGAGCGATCCTATTACGTTCGCGACGGACGAAGTCGGATGGTACGCTGTACACGTCAACGCTAACGACATCGCTTGTACGGGTGCAACACCGCGCTGGTTCCTCGCTACGCTGCTCCTGCCGCAGTCGCGCACCGACGAGATTCTGGTGGACAGGATCTTCGCCCAGGTGACCCAGGCTTGCAGGCAGCTCAATATCGTGCTTGTCGGCGGCCATACGGAAATCACCTACGGTATCGACCGTCCCATCGTCGCCGGGTTCATGCTTGGGGAAATGGAGCGCCGAGCGCTGGTCAGACCTGATGGAGCGCGACCCGGTGACATCCTACTCCTTACCAAGGGAATCGCCGTCGAGGGAACAGCCATCATCGCTCGAGAGAAGCGCAGCGATATCGGCGAAGTTGCTCCCTCGCTCATCGAGCGCAGCCGTAAGTTCTTGAGCGACCCCGGCATAAGCGTCGTTCGCGATGCTGCCGTTGCCACCGCCGCCGGGGACGTTCACGCGATGCACGACCCCACCGACGGCGGTCTGTCGACAGGGCTCCACGAGATGGCCGCGGCAGCCGGAGTGGGATTGACGGTTGACGAGCCAGCCATCCCCGTATTTGGCGAGACCGCCGCCCTCTGCGATCTGCTGGATCTAGACCCGCTGGGATTGATAGCTTCGGGGGCGCTCCTGCTTGCCGTCGCACCCGACGATGCGGCGCCGATCAGCCGTGCGCTCGAGGCCGAGGGGATTGCCTCGGCCTGCATTGGCCAGGTCGTAGAACGGGAGTATGGGCTGATTCTGCGCAGCGCGGGTGCCGAGCGCCCCTTGCCGCGCTTTGAGCAGGACGAAATTGCCAAGCTGTTTGAGTGAGCCACGCCGCCCTAGCCCCTGTCCTTCATCTCGCACAGCGACCGCCGCATCAGTTGCTCGTCCTGCTCAACGAAGCGGGTGCCCCAAAGGCCTATCAGACCCCCTACCAGCGCCACGAGCGGCGCTGCCAGTACCGCAACTCTGAGGTCGCCGGTTCGATCCGAGAGCCAGCCAACCAGGGTCGGCGCCGGGGCATTCCCCAAGGTGTGAACGAATAGCAGATAGAACCCCATCGCTGTGGCCCGGGCTTGCGGCTGGCAGACCTGGTGCAGCAGAGGGGCGATGCACGGTAGCGACAAGGCGAACGCCGTCATCGCCAAGGCAGACAGCGCGACGAACAGAAGGCGATTGGGGACGAGGATGGCTCCGATTGCCAACGGCGACCCGAGGAGGGCTGCCAGGCTGATGGTCAGGAGACGCCCGGCGGCCCTGCGCTGGAGGAGGCGGTCGGCAAGGAAGGCTCCCGAGAGGACGCCCAGTGCACCCGCAACGACGGTGAGCAGCCCTGTGAGGATGCCGAATGCATCCTGCCGGAAGCCGTGGAGCCTGACGGCGAAGCTGGGCAGCCAGTAGGTGGTCCCGGCGATCGCAAACGTGATCAGCGCACCCGCGGTGTACGTGACCATCAGCGTACGAACCGATAGCAGTCCTCCGGCAGTCGCAGCAATAGACATGGTAGGCTCACACGCCTTCTGGGGATCAACGCCTAGCGCCTCATAGTCGCTCCTACCTTTCGCAGGCTCGGGAAGGAACCAGATCAAAATGGCCAGCGCGAAGCCAGGAAGCGCGGCTAGGTTGAAGACTGCTCGCCAGCCCAGTATCGCGCCGACCCCGCCCAAGGCGTACCCCGCAGCAGATCCTAGCATCACGCCTGTATCATGGATCCCCACAATGCGAGTCCGGCGATGCGGCGGATAGAGATCGCTGAGCCAAGCGAGTGCAGCCGGGCCATAGCCTGCCTCTCCAAGCCCAAGGACAGCTCGGCCGAACAGAAGCATTCCGTATGAGCGAGCGCCACCCGTGATCGCCATGGCCGCGCTCCAAACAGCGGCCGCTAGCGCGATCACTCTCCGGCGCAGCCAACGATCCGCAAGCAACGCGAGCGGTACATGACCCAGCGCATACAGGATCTCAAACGCTGTCCCCAGGAGGCCGATCTGGCCATCCGTCAGGCTCCAGGCCGTCTTCAGGGTTGGCGCTAGAGCAGCAACCACCTGGCGGTCGACGAAATTGATGAAGTTCGCGCTGAACAGCACTGCCAAGGTGAAGTGGGCCACGCGACGAGCTCTCGGCCCCATCGACCTGCCGCCGTAGCCTTGCGAACCGGTTCTCGTCATCGTCTGCTCGCCCTCCCCAAGGACTCACATCCCGGTGCCAAATCTAGCAGAATGCAGAAGGC
Source organism: Anaerolineae bacterium (assembly GCA_050049955.1). Taxonomy (GTDB): domain Bacteria; phylum Chloroflexota; class Anaerolineae; order B4-G1; family B4-G1; genus SKLM01. Next base: position 4,553 of record JASFVG010000236.1, read on the forward strand.
GCATCTCCGGGCCAAAGGAAGACCGGAGTGCAGCAACGCACTCCGGTCGTCTGTGGTACGAATGTGCTAGATTCGGCAGTGCATCCACGCCGGGGCCTGCCACCTCGGCAATCGATGCCTACTCGATGGACAGCATCACGGAGCTGCCTTCGTCGGAGGGGCTCACCATGAGGTTCAGGGTCCGGTCGTCCTTCTTCCAGACCTGGTTCGCCATATCGCCCAGCTCCTCGTCCGTCTCACTTCTCCAGCCCTGAGCGGGAAGTGCATCCCGGTAGAAGTCAGCCACACTCTCAACGCTGTCCGGCGAGTTGAACGTCGTCATGCCCTCCACGCTGAAGACGTCCTCTGTGTTCGGGTAGGCCGGCACATCATCAGGAAGACCGCCGCTCTCAGCCCCCTCGGGCGGCTCAATGGTGAAGGATGTATTGACGTCGTAGACGTCGTAGAAGAACTCGCTCTTGCCAGTCTCCCCGTCCCTCGTTTCGGTCCATGACATCTCAAACCGGGCCGTATATGTCGGCAAGCCAGGCTCGTCGGCGATCCAGACGTTGCTCTGCAAGTCGGCAACATCCCCCTGCGCAAGCATCGCGGCCTGGGCTTCCGATAGATCGAGTGCGTAGCGGCGTGTCTGGACGCCGTTGTTGGGCTCGCGGCCGACGAACCTGGCATCCGCGTCGTTGGTGATGTCGGCGGGGTCGAGGATCATTGAGTCCCCGAAGCCTGCGGCAAGCTGCTCAGCATCGGCCTCAGTCTGGGTGCAGCTTTCCTCCGAACAGAACCAGGCCTCGCTTTCGATTTGCACGAACTCAGTTGACCCACCCTCGCCCATGTCGATGATGAACTGCTGCGCAGCAGGCGACCTGGTGTGAGCCTGCTCCATAGTCAGTCCCTCGGCGTCGCCGACTTCCGGCGTCCACTGGCTGACGATCCGGACCCGATAAGTGTCAAAATCGGACATCGCGTCGGCGTCTACTTCGGGCATAGACTCATCGTCGGCGCCGGCCTCGTCTGTTTCAGGCTCAGGCTCGGCCTCGCCCGACGTCTCTGCGACAACTGTGGCAACGACACCCTCGCCGACGGCCGTTGCTGCGTCGGAGGCTACTGTGGCGGCATCCCTACCGAGCTGGATGGCCTTTCCGGCGGTCCCGCACACCGAACACGCGAGGGAACTCAGTATGAGCATCGTCAGTGGCAACGAGATCCTCGATTTCATATCCTATCTCCCTTATGGCCCCCAATGCGGACCCACATCGAACTGGCGAGGCCGGACTATAGCACGTGCCCAAAGGCAGTCAAGCTGGTAGCGCGTGAGCGTCAGGTCGCTTGGGACCTTGGCTCGCGAAACCTGGTCCCTTCCTCAGCCCGGGGCCTTGCGCAGGCTGCGGCGGAGCTGGGGCGCCGTGTTTGTGCGGTTACTCGTCCTTCTCAAGCGCCTCTAGGCGCCTTGACTCCCGGCCGTCAGGATCCGGATGTCCAGAGGGGCTCCTCTGTCGGGATCGGGGACCAGCGAAAGGGCGCCCTCATCGCAGTGAGAGATGCAGACCCCGCAACCCATGCAGGCCTTGTTGTCCACTACCACCGCCTGATCGCCGATGGAGAGAGCGTCGAACTGACACGATTCGACACAGGAACCACAGGCCACACACAGCTCGGCACGGGGGCGGCAGACGTAGCCAGAGGATGCTAACATCGGCACTCCGGCCTGGTGAGCCTGCATAGCCCCACAGCAACAGCTGCAGCAGTTGCAGATCGCGTAGAAACGCCCGAGCATAGCATCCTTGAGAAACGCGTGATGCACGTGTCCCCGCCCATCCTCGGCGCGGAGGATGTCCACCGCCTCGTCAGGTGAGATCCGCCGAGAACGGTGGGGATGGTACTCAGCTACCATGCTGGCGAAAGGCTCGCCAACTATCAGGCAGACGTCCAGAGGCAAGCAAGGGTCGGAGCGAGATACCCGGCAGGGGCAGTCGAGCACCACAATGTGGTCAGGGTTCCTGAGCACAATATCGCGGGCCTTTGCGTAGGGGATTACCTGCTCCAAGTCCTCCAGGCTTATGTCCTCGTCCACCGTCACCAGTTGTGTCGCTTGCTCGAGCGGCACCGCCTTCCCATGATAGGTGTCGGCGAATGCCCTACCCCTATCGACCTCCCCACCTCTCCCATCGCCACCGAAGAGCGCCAGCAACCGGTTGGCGACCGGCCTTACGACGCGAGCCAGTCGATGCTCTCCTGTCGCCACGCCGATGTACAGGTACGGCCACCTGGCGTAGACGTACCCATGGAGTCGATCAAACCACGATAGACCCGGGACGCTGTCCGCCTCCACGAGGAAAACCCGCGTGGGTGGCCTCAGCCATCGCCTCCAGAACAGGGGTCCGCTGCTGCTTGACCGGTTTTCTGACATTGTGGTGTGGACTCTGACCCAGGCAACGAGCCCACCCGGTATGGTGGGCTCTTGCGCTCTTGGCCGGAGCGTCTGTCGTCGTCTTTCTCAGTCCCGCTTAGCCGAGGCCGCAATCGCCCCGCCAATGGCCCCGAGTGCGGCCGCCACCGCCAGCCCTGCCCCGCAACAGAGCACAGATCCGCCGATAGCCCACTCCGGCCCCACGAGTGTCGACGGGCTAACGCCCAGGTCACGTAGTGGCTCAAGATACTCCGGGGGCAACTGCTCCAGCTGCCGCATCATTGCCGCCTGCCCACCGCCGATGGCGAAGCGGGCGGCGCTAATGATCACATCGGCTGTCCCTCCGACCAGCGCTGTGATCAAGCCGGCTATGGCCCCTCTGCCAGCCCCCTTTCCTGCATCGTGCGGAGGCTCCATCCAGTTCGCCGCGAGCACTCCGACG
>JASFVG010000237.1:0-7351 GCA_050049955.1 Anaerolineae bacterium
ATCACTGTTCATCTGACTACGGAGTACACTAAGACCGATGGCTTTGTGGGCAGTTTCACCTCCCGTCTAGAGGGGCCAAAGGGCGAGTTTGGCATCCGCCATGGGGTGACGATTGTGGCCACGGGTAGTGAGGAGTATCGTGGGCCCGAGTATGGCTACGGGAGCGATCCACGTATCATCACTCAGCAGGACTTCGAGGCCTTCCTGTCAGACGGAAGTCGAGAATCGGAGATCGAGGATCTGAGATCCATCGTGATGATCCAGTGCATTGGCCCGGCGGAGCGATACTGCTCGCGCATCTGCTGCACCACTGCACTCAAGAACGCCCTGATGCTCAAGAGGCACAATCCCGAGACACAGATCACGGTGATCTATCGCGACATCCGCACCTATGGCTTCAGGGAGCGCATCTACGAGGAGGCTCGTCGGGCTGGAGTGATGTTTGTTCAGTATGACTTCGACGACAAGCCAGAGGTACGGGTTGACGGTTCGAGGCTCCAGGTTGCGGTATACGAATCTGTGTTGGCGCGGGAGCTCACGCTCGAGCCCGACCTGGTCGTCCTGAGCATGCCGGTGGTTCCCTCTGAGGGGGCGATGGAGCTGGCGACACGGCTCAAGACGCCAGTCGATCTGGACGGGTTCTTCCTTGAGGCGCACGTCAAGCTGCGCCCGGTGGACTTCGCCACGGAGGGCTTCTTCCTGGCGGGGATGGCACACTACCCAAAGTTCCTTGGCGAATCCATCGCCCAGGCGCAGGCCGCGGCCGCCCGGGCGGTGACCATCCTAAGCCGGGATACGCTCGAGGTGGGTGGGGTCGTGGCCCAGGTGGACGAGGAAGTGTGCGTGGGTTGTCTGACGTGCCTGCGCATCTGCCCCTACGACGTGCCTCAGATCCGAGCCGAGCTCACTGGTGTGGGAGAGATAAAGGGCGCCGCCTACATCGAGCCCGCTCAATGCCACGGCTGCGGCATCTGCGTCGGCGAGTGTCCTGCCAAGGCCATCCAGTTGCTCCACTATCGGGACACGCAGATGGAGGCGAAAGTCGCTGCTCTCATGGAGCCTGTTCCTGTGCCTGCCTTGTGGTCTGACGGCAGGTGAGTTTGACGGACTCATCACAGGCCTGTGGAATGAGACGGACCTGGACAACGAGGTGCAACGATGGATGAACCACCTTTCGGCCCAAAGATCCTGGCCTTCTGTTGCCGCCACTGTGCCTACGCTGCCGCCGACTTGGCCGGGGCGATGCGGCTTCGCTATCCGACCAGCGTTCGCATTGTGGAAGTCCCTTGTACGGGTCGTGTGGAACCGCTGGAGATGCTGCATGCCTTCGAGCGCGGCGTTGACGGTCTGATGGTGGCCGGTTGACTGGAGGGAGAATGCCATTACCTGGAAGGTAATGTGAGTGCCAGACGAAGGGTGGCGTACGTGTCCGATTTGCTGGAGGAGATTGGTTTGGGGCGGGAGCGGATATGTATGGTGAACATATCCTCGGCGATGGCCGTTCAGTTTGCCGAGGCAGTTGAGAACATGACCGAGAAGATTCGACGCTTGGGTCCCAACCCGCTGCGCGACGCGCGGGATTCAGACATAGAGGAGTAGAACGGAGGATGCGATGATCGTAGGTGAACAGAAATCCCTCAATGAGGTTATGGAGCTGCTGGGCGAGGCTCAGAAGGTGTTAGTGGCGGGCTGCGGCACGTGCGTGACCGTCTGCTTCGCCGGCGGTGAGAAAGAGGTTGGCATCCTAGCCTCGGAGCTGCGTATGAAGAGCCGGCTGGATGGCCATCCCCTGGACGTAGACGAGGTTACGGTACAGCGGCAGTGTGAATGGGAGTACATTGATCCGCTTAGGGACCAGTTGGGCGAGTATGATGTGGTCCTTAGCTTGGCTTGCGGCATCGGGGTGCAGGCGATGAACGAGCGCTTTCCCGATGTCATGACACTTCCGGGGATCAACACCACAGGGCTGAGCCTGCCCGAGGAGCAGGGAGTGTGGGAGGAGCGATGCCAGGCCTGCGGGGACTGCATCCTGGGTGTAACCTTTGGCATCTGCCCCATCGCTCGGTGTTCCAAGCAGCTGCTCAACGGACCCTGTGGAGGCTCCCAGAATGGCGTATGCGAGGTAGACGCCGATCTGGCCTGTGCCTGGCAGCTGATCTGGGATCGAGCAACCGAGTTCGGTCAACTGGAACGGTTGTTGAAGATCCAGCCGCCGAAGGACTGGTCGCAGAGTCGCGACGGCGGCCCGCGCAAGATCGTGCGCGAGGATCTTCAGCTGGAGAGGGAGTGAGCTAGACCAATGGCAACAGAACAGACGAACGGTTACAAATCAGGCAGCAATCTGGAGAAGGTGCTGAAGGCAGGTCACTTCGCAGTGACGGGCGAGCTAGGCCCGCCTCAGAGCGCCGACGGGGCGGAGGTGATTCACAAGGCGCACCTGCTTGAGGGCGTGGCGGACGCGTACAACATCACGGATAACCAGACCGCCGTCGTCCGCCTGTCCAGCATCGGCTCGGCTGTGCTGATGATGCGAGAAGGACTGGAACCGACGGTGCAGATGACGTGCCGGGACAGGAATCGACTGGCAATACAGGCCGATCTGCTCGGCGCCTATGCTCTGGGGGCGCGCAACTTGCTGTGCTTGACTGGCGACCATCAGAGCTTCGGCAACCATCCCACGGCGAAGAACGTGCACGACCTCGACTCGATCCAGTTGATCCGTGTGGTCAGGGATTTGCGGGACGAGAGGATCTTCGAGTGCGGCGATGAGGTCAAGGGCCAGGAGCCCCGCTTCTTCATTGGTGCGGCGATCAATCCCTTTGCCGATCCCTTTGAGTTCCGAGTCCATCGTCTGGCGAAGAAGGTGGAAGCTGGCGTGGACTTCATTCAGACCCAGTTGATATACGACATGCCGCGCTTCCGCAAGTTCATGGAACAGGTTGTGGACATGGGCCTTCACGAGAAGGTCTACATCCTGGCCGGCGTCGGACCCATCAAATCCATCGGAGCGGCCAGGTATATGGCGAACTCTGTTCCCGGGATGATCGTTCGTGATAAGTGGATTGATGGGTTAAGAGCGGCCGTCGCTGACATTCCCAAGGAAGAGAAGAAAGCTCGGCGGGAGGCGCTGAGAGCGCATGGAATTAAGGCGTGCAGTGAGCAGATCACAGAACTGCGCGAGATTGAGGGTGTGGCCGGCGTGCACATCATGGCCATCGAGTGGGAGGAAGCTGTGCGCCCAATCGTCGAGGGTGCGGGGCTCCTGCCGCGCCCGCAGGTGGAGTAGGCGGGGGGATGATGATGGCGACAAGAGAACGCGTGGAGAAGAGGACGCTGGCGGCGGAGGTCGAGCATCACACTGGATCGAATTCGTATCTGTGCTACCAGTGCGTGAAATGCTCCAGCGGGTGCCCGGTTGCGGAGCACATGGATCTTCTCCCCCATCAGGTGATGCGCGCCGTCCAGTTCGACGACGAGGAAGTCTTGAAGGCCAACACGCCATGGATATGTGCCGCGTGTGTGACGTGCTCTACCCGCTGCCCGCAGGGGATCGACGTGGCCGGTGTGATGGACGTCCTGCGTATGGAAACTCGCAGGCGTGGCATCAAACCAGCCATTCCGGAGGTGGAGCTATTCACGCAGGTCTTCTTGCGTGACATCGGAGCCCTCGGTCGTCTCTATGAGGCTGGCCTGATGGCTGCGATGAACATGCTGACACTACGGCCTATGAAGGACATGGATCTCGGCGCGAGGATGATTCTCAAGCGCAAGCTCAAGCTCTTGCCCGATTTCGTGCGTCCCCCGAGGAGGGTGAAGCCCGTGGAGGTGGAGGGGAACACCATTGCTTATTACCCGGGGTGTTCGCTGGAATCCACGGCTACCGAGTTCGGCCACACCTTCAAGGCTGTGTGTGAGGCACTGGATCTCAATCTGATCGAGCCGCCAGGCTGGATCTGCTGTGGTTCCACGCCCGCCCACACAACTGACCCCGTGCTGGCGGCCTACTACGCAGTCCAGAACCTCTCCATCGTCGAGCGGATGGGGCTGGACCAGATGGTGGCGCCCTGTCTGGGGTGCTATCAGCGTTTTCGCGCCGCCGAGCACGAGATCAGGCGCGACCCAGAGGTAGCCGCAAGAGTGGCGGACAGAATCGGGTATGAGTATCAGGGCACGGTCGAGACGCTGCACTCGGTGGATGCCCTGCTGCGGCGAGTCGGTCTGGACGAGATCCGAGCCATGGTGAAGAAGCCGCTTCAGGGGATGAAGGTGGCCTCGTACTATGGCTGTGCCACGACCCGCCCTGCCAAGCTGACCGGTGCGGAGAACGTCGAGTATCCAATGTCTATGGATAACATCGTTCGTGCCCTGGGGGGAGAACCGGTAGACTGGTCGTACAAGACCGCCTGCTGTGGTGGCAGTTTGGGGATCAGCCAGACGGACGTGGCGCTGGAGCTTTCGGTCAAGATCCTCGAGAATGCAAAGGCCTGCGGTGCTGACCTGATGGTCAGCGCCTGCCCGTTGTGTCAGGTGAACGTGGAGAGTCGTCAGATGCAGATGGACCTGGGCTTTGACCTGCCGGTTCTCTATCTCACTCAGTTGATGACTCTGGCCTTTGGCATGGGCGCTAAGGAAGCCGTGCTGAGCAAGCAGATCGTGGACCCCGGTCCGGTGCTCCGGGAGTACGGGTTGCTCGAGCCAGTCGAGGTATCTTCGTAGGAGGAGGGCAAACGTGCTAGTCAAAGACCTGATGACGCCTGATCCCATATGTGGCTACCCAGGTATGGTGGTCACCGAGATCCAGGCGCTGATGAGCAACAACCGTATTCGACACGTGCCCATCGTGGACGAAGGAGGGGCCCTGGTAGGCTTGGTCACGCAGCGCTCGTTGTTCGGTGCGCTTCGCGTGGAGGAGAGCGATCTGAGCCAGTTTGAGGTCAGCTACATCTTGGCCAAGATCCAGGCTCAGCACGTGATGGTCGAGGACGTGATTACCATCGAGAGGGACGTGCCTGTCGAAGAGGCTGCCCGAGTCATGGCCGATGAGGGAATCGGTTGCCTGCCGGTGATGAAAGGCGACGACCTGGTGGGCATCATCACCGACAACGATCTGTTTGGGGCGATGCTGAATCTGCTTGGGGCTCGACGGTCAGGCGTGCGACTGACGGTCCTGCAGCCGGACCGGACGGGTGAGGTGGCTCGCCTAACCAGGGCGATCGCCGAGAAGGGCGGTTACCTGTCGGTGTGCGCGGGCTACTTCCCAGAGGGGATTCCGGATGCCTGGGTCTCTGTTGTCAAGGTTCTGAACCTCTCCGAGGACGACTTGGCGCAACTCATCGGGGATCTCGAGGAGGTCGAAGTCCAGGATATCCGGACAGTATAGCCTCGTGTCCTGCACAGCACAGGCATGACGTGTCCTATGGACTAGCCCAAGAGTAGTGTGGTCGCCCGGAGAGGGCGCTGCGGTCCGGTCGCATAGCTGTCACTGCCGAACTGAATGCCCCGGATAGCGCGGATCCGGATGACGTCTACCCGAGCCGATTTCGTTCAAACGCAGTACTGCTTCAAGGTGGAGCGCTCGAGAGAGTACCTGCAGCGGGTGCGAGATCTAGGCCTCCACGAACGCGTCTTCATCCTGGTTGGCGCCGGCGTTCCGCCGAACGACGGCTTCCGGGCGGGGATCTGTGCGCCCGATGCAATCTGATGTATCTGTCTGACGGCAAAGGTAGGGGGAGGTGGTTCCATGACCCAGCTATCGAAAATCGCCATCAGCGGTAAGGGGGGGGTGGGTAAGACATCTCTCTCTGCCCTGTTGGCCCACATCTACGCAGAGAGAGGGCGGGACGTCACGGTCATTGATGCAGATCCCGTCGGAGGTCTGGCGCAAGCCCTTGGGTTCCCTGTTGATCTGGTCGCGAAGGTCAAACCGATCTCGGAGATGGAGGATTTGATCTATGAGCGGACCGGGGCGAAGCCCGGTACCTCTGGCGGCTTTTTCAGCATGAACCCTCGGGTGGACGATATCCCCGAGCGGTTCAGCGTGTCGCATCGGGGTATTCGGTTCCTCCGCCTGGGCACGATCGACATCGGAGGGAGCGGGTGTATTTGTCCGGAGAGCGCACTCCTAAGGGCGCTGGTGACGCATCTTCTGCTGTACCGCGATGAGATGCTGATCCTGGACATGGAGGCAGGGGTGGAGCATCTGGGGCGGGCCACGGCCCAGGCCGTAGATGCCTTTCTGGTGGTGCTGGAGCCGGGACGCCGCAGTCTGACGACGGCGGAGCGGGTACGGGAGTTGGCAGGGGACCTGGGCATTAGCCACGTCTACGCCGTGGGCAACAAGGTGCGAGGGGATGAGGACCGGGCGTTTCTGGAGGAGCAGAGCCCGGTTCCAGTGCTGGGCTTCCTTTCGATCAACCCCGAGTTGACCAACGCTGACATGCGTGGCGATGGGATCTTCGACGCCGCCCCCAAGTCTGTGCAGGAAGTTCGGGAGATGGTGGCGGCGTTGGAGTCGTTGTGAAGCCTACCACTGTCGATGAGTGCCATGTAGCGTACGGGTCGACGCAGTCACCCAGGGGAGTACCGCGGGCGAAGGGTTTGCGGTGGGCGCGCGGGTCGACGCCGTCACCTGGGTCGACGCCGTCACCCAGGTCGACGCTGTCACCCTTGCGAACCCCCAGCTGGGACGTTCAGGTCGGGCCCGTCGTGGCGACGCCGCTTGGCTCCGGACTCGACGGGGACCTAGCCCTCCCAGGGAAAGGATGGATCACTCGGACAACTGGCCGCTAGGCGGCCAGTTGTCGCCTAGGGCAGGTTCGTCACCAGCTGGGGGGAGTTGTATCTCGGGTCGACGCAGTCACCCGGGTCGACGGAGTCACCCGGGTCGACCCAGTCACCGCGCTCCCATCGGTGACGGACCCCATGTTGGTCCGGATAGGGAAAACCGAGCGATTCACTGGCTTGTCCGACACGGATCCGAAGGATGGCTTCACGAATGGCGACCATACCTTAAAGGAGGAATAGCCATGACCACGCTCCAAGAAGTCTCAAGGATGATGGAGGCTGCAGGCATTCCCGGGCAGGATGCCCACGATCTGCCGAGCAGCGTTAAGACGTTCCCTGACGGGGCACACTATCGCATGGAGGTCTCCGGTGTCGAGCGGCCCAAGGTACTGGAAGCAGTGATCGATGAGTCGCAGAAGCGCAATGTCCCCATTCACCGCTTGATCTCAGTGGTGATGGGCGCTACGTTGTTGGACAAGGCCGAGCTGAGGGATTTCGCACAGATGGCGGCCGACGCAAGGATGGAGGTGATCCTCACGCCCGGCCCGCGGGCCCCGTGGGACATTGG
>JASFVG010000238.1:0-7296 GCA_050049955.1 Anaerolineae bacterium
CCCATTCTGGTAGACTGTTTTCAGATCGCAACGAATCGAAGTCTCGGCCATACAACGCGTAGGAGGTGGGGCGATGGAGCTGAATCCAGAATTGCACTATCTGGTTTATCGAGAGCGCAGGGCAGACGCCACGCGCAATGCGGAGCGATGGCGGCAGCTTGAGGCACTGAAGAAGCCTGGCGATTCACCAGGGTGGGTGAAGCGACTGGCGACGAGACTGCGAGGGCCGCTGACAGTGCAGGCTGGCGGGCCAGTTGCCCCGCAGATACCGCCGCGTCGCCAAACCGCATCGAGCTCGCCGCGGTGATCACCGGGGCCACCGTGGTTGATCTAGAGGCTCGGGACACGCTGGCAGGGGCGACGATGGAAGTCGACCCAGTGAAGACATCGGATGACATCGTGCGGGTGCTTATCGCCGACGATCGGTCGTGGTCGCGGCGGGGGCTCAAAGCGCTGCTGTCTACACACACGGGCATCGAGGTGGTTGGAGAGGCGGAGAATGGGAAGGAAGCACTCCGGCTGGTTGAGGAGTGTCGGCCGGACGCGGTACTGATGGACGCCAAAATGCCGGCGATGGACGGTCTCACGGCCACGCGGCTGATCAAGGAGCGGTGGCCTGCGGTCCGGGTTGTCGTCTTGACGATGTACGGCGCGCGTAGGGCAGACGCCGAGGCGGCAGGCGCCGATGCGTTTCTCGTCAAGGGATGTCTCACTGACGAGCTACTTGGGGCGATTCTAGGGAGGTAGCCAGTCCGGGCTGCCGTACGCGCCCGGATTCGGGCCTAGGCGGAAGACGGTCAACCAACAGCGGTCCGGGTTCGCGCTACGACCAGTGGTCAATGGGGACCTCGGTCGCGCGCGCCAAACAGTGTGTTGTAGGACTGACCAGGCTGGTGCGAAGGCCGACGGAAGCCGCCAGTAATTGCAGGGCGATGCGTACGGCGACTGTGAGGGGGAGATCCATATGGCGAGCGATGGCGGGGGGGCGTTAATCGAGCTTCAGGGCGTGGTTAAGACGTACCAGACTGGTGCCGGCGAGCTGACTGTTCTGAAGGAGGTGAGCCTTCAGGTGCAGCCCGGCGAATTCATCTCCGTCATCGGGCCGTCGGGATCGGGTAAGTCGACGCTGCTGAACATGATCACGGGCATCGATCGACCGACGAGCGGGGAGGTGTTCGTTGGAGGGGAGACGGTCCACGCTATGAGCGAGAATCAGTTGGCCCGGTGGCGCGGAAGGCACGTCGGCGTCGTGTTCCAGTTCTTCCAGCTGCTCCCGACGCTCAGCATTCTAGAGAATGTCATGCTGCCGATGGATTTCTGCAAGGTCTACCGCCGGAGGGAGCGCAAGGAGATGGCTCTGGGGCTGCTTGATGAGGTAGGGATCGCGGACCAGGCGCACAAACTGCCCAGTGCCCTCAGCGGAGGAGAGCAGCAGCGGGCGGCCATCGCCCGGGCGCTGGCAAACGATCCCCCCTTGGTGGTTGCCGACGAGCCAACCGGCAATCTGGACACGGCGACAGCTGCAGAGCTGTTTGAGCTGTTTGACGCGTTGGTGGCCCAAGGTAAGACGCTCGTGGTGGTGACGCACGACAGAACCTTGAGCGCACGGTCGGAGCGGTTGCTCCACATCCTCGATGGGCGCATTCACCGAGATGTGAACAACGGCAAGTGGACTCGGTGAGCCGTCTCAACGGACACCGAGAGCAAAGGTGACGCACAGCCGAAGTCTACCACGAGGAGGCCGGTCGTGATTGAGCATACCGTGACGTACATTCCCGTGCGGTATCGGGCGAGTGGGGGTGCGGGGATCTTCAAGGGGCCAGAGCTGCGGACGGAACCGGATCCTTCCTCGTTGACACAGGATGCGAGCTTTGGACGCTTGTTTCAGGAGATGGGCCGGGAGGGATGGGAGCTGGTCAGCGTCCAACCGCTTCTTAGGGGCCAGTACGACAAGGGGGGCGGCTTCCCATACGGTCTCGGCTACTCGATCACCGCCGGCTACTTCTTCTTCTGGAAACGACCGGCGTGACGCAGCCCCGATCACTAGCCGGTGTCATATGTCTGGGACCTGACTGGAGGAACGATGACGACGGCGCGATGGGAGTACTGTACGGTCTGCATCACCCGCGAGGGGCGGAAGCAGAAGGACTGGGTCGCTAGGGGCCAGGATGGGGCTGGGTTGGTCGGGTTTTCGACGATTCTGGAAGCCTACGGCACTCGAGGGTGGGAACTCATGAGCCTGAACCTCGAGCGATCGAGTGCCGCTGCCGGCCTTGGGGAATGGCGGATAGAGCCTCGCGCATACAGGGCCACGTTTGGGCGGCCGGTGGAAGCCTCTGCCTAGCGATTCTGGCACGGAGATATCGATGAGTATCATCTGGCACAAGGTGCGCCGCGATCTGTGGCGCAGCAAGCTGCGCACATCCCTGATTGTGCTGTCCACAGCGGTGGGAGTGTTCGCCCTCGGGTTCGTCTACGGGACCTCCGACGTGCTGCAGGTCAAGATGACGAAGAGCCACGAGGCGAGCGTATTCCCGCACATCGTGTTCTATACCGGGCTGTTCGACCGCGACGACGTGGACATCATCCTCCGCGAAGCGAACGTCGCCGACGCGGAGGGTCAGCGGGTGACGACCATTCGCTGGAAGCTTGAGGGAGAGATGGATTGGCGGGATGGCACCCTGTATGCCCGCGATGACTACCAGACGCAGCGCATGGACCTTTTCGCGCTGGTAGACGGTCACTGGCCCACTGGGCGGGAGCTGGCCGTGGAGCGGCTGGCGTCGCGGCACTTCGGGGTCCCGCTGGGAACAACGATCGTCGTGGAGTTCGGACGATCGGAGCGAAGACTGCCCATTCAGGGCGTCGCGCGCCAGAGCCAGGTCCAGCCGCCGCAATGGGGTGGTGATGCGGTCTTCTACGCCACAATGGAGACCTTCGCATGGCTGGCCGACGCTGACCGGGGCTTCAACCGGCTCAACGTTCGGCTGTCGTCGTTCAGCGAGGAGGGGGCGGAGCAGAGTGCTGAGCAGATCGAGGATCGCCTGGACCGGATGGACATTGGCGTTGGCCTGTACCAGGTCTACGACCCGGACGTCCACTGGCTCCAGGAGACAATTGACTCGATCTTGACCATCTTGAAGGTGCTGGGGGCGCTATCGCTGGCGCTGAGCGGATTCCTGATCATCAACATGATGAACGCCACCGTCGCCCAACAGGTGTGGCAGATCGGGGTCATGAAGGTGGTCGGCGCGACACGGGGGCGGGTGCTCCGGGTGTACCTGTCTATGGCGGGTTTCTACGGGCTGCTGTCGTTGGTGCTGGCCGTCCTTCCAGGTGCGGCGGCTTCACACCTTCTGGCGGGTTGGCTCCTGGGCTTGATGAACATCGTAGACGAAACCTTCCGCCTGATGCCCAAGGCTGTGGGAATCCAGCTTGGGGTCGGCCTGGCGGTGCCCCTCGTGGCGGCGCTGGTTCCCGTGACCGGCGGGGCGCGCATCACCCCGCACCAGGCGATCAGCAACTACGGTCTGGGGGGCGGGTTTGGCCGAAGCTGGCTGGATCGTCTGATCGCGCGGGTGCGCCGCCTGCCGCGCCCGCTGGCACTCAGTGTGCGCAACACGTTCCGGCGAAAGCTGCGCATCACGCTGACGCTTATCACCCTGGTCCTAGGCGGCATGATGTTCATCATCGTAATGAGCGTGGGGTCGACCTTGACGAACACGATTGACGTGCTGCTGAATGATTTCGGCTTCGACGTGCTGGTCGTTTTCGACCGCCCTATACGGGCGGCCCGTCTGATGGAGGCGACGACGAGCGTGGATGGTGTTGCCCTGGCCGAGGTATGGGACGTGCGGCTGGGAAGCGTCGAGGTGGACGGCGGGGAATCGATTGATGGCCAGCTGTGGGGTGTGCCCGACAACTCGGAGATGTTCAACCCACGCATCATCAGCGGCCGGGCCCTGCTCGCTGACGACGAGCGTGCGATCCTGCTAAACAGCAAGATCGCCAGCGATTACGACATCAAGGTGGGTGAGTCGGTCACGTTGACGGTTGAGGAGAAGGAGTTGAACTGGACGGTGGTGGGCCTTGTTGTCAATCTTAACAACCTCCAGCGCGACAACTTCGTGCCATTCGATACGCTCGCCAGAGAGATCGGCAATGCAAATCGCGGGAATTTCGTGATGTTGGCGACAGAGGAGCACGATGTGGCGACGCACGAGAGGGTCATCCGAGATATTCGTGGGATCTCCACTGCCAGGCGGATCAAACCGGTGTTTTTCCAGAGTGGCGGGGAGCTGCGGCAGCAGACCGGGGCGCAGTTCGACATGATCACGAACCTGATGCTCGTGATGGCCATCCTCGCGGCTGCGGTAGGGGGCGTGGGGCTGATGACGACGATGTCGATCAACGTCGTCGAGCGGGGGCGCGAGATCGGCGTGATGCGGGCCATAGGCGCAAGCTCGTCTTCAGTTCTCGGAATCTTCATCGCTGAAGGTGTCCTGGTAGGCGTGTTGAGCTGGCTCCTGGCCGTGCCGCTGAGCTATCCCGGGGCGCGTGTCTTCAGCGGAGTCGTTGGGCGGACGTTGCTTGAGATGCCGCTCAACTTTGAGTACTCGGTGGTGGGGGGCGCGGCCTGGCTGGGCGTGATCGTCGTGTTGTCGGCTCTGGCAAGCCTCTGGCCCGCTCTCCGTGCCACCCAGGTCAGCGTGCGTGAGGCCCTGGCGTATGAGTAGCCGGTCTGGGGCTCCGGGGTAGACGACGAGATACCTCGGCGCTGGTCGGGACGACGACGGCGGCGGGCGGCGGACGATGGAGGCTGGAGCGTGCATAGGAGTACTAGAAGGAGCAGGGGTATGAGAAGCGGGATGGGGCTGCTGGCCGTTGTCGTGCTGTGTGGTGCGCTGGTCCTGGCGGGCTGTGAGGGTGAGGCGACCGAGACTGTGGCGCCGGAGGAGGTACCGCTAGTCTCTGAGGGCAGCCGCGCTGTCGTCGCAGAGGCGGTGGTGGAGCCAGCGCGCTGGACGGAACTCCGCCCAACATCGACCGGCGGGAAGGTCGTCGAGGTTGCTGTGACGGAGGGGGAGGTGGTCGCTGAAGGTCAGCTCTTGCTGCGCTTCGACCAGCGCGACACCGAACTCGCTGTGGAAGGGGCGGAGGCTGCCCTGGAGATGGCGGAAGCACAGTTGATGCGGGTGCAGGCCAGTGCCAGGCCTGAGGAAGTTGCGCTGAGGGAGGCCCGAATGGAGGTGGCGCGGGCTGCTGTCACCGAGGCTGAGGCCGGGCGGGATCGCCTGATTGAAGGTGAAGCAGAGGCGGATATCGCCGCGGCTGAGGCTGCCCTCGCTGCGGCCACGTCGGAGGAGAAGCAGGCTTTCTACCTGCACGAGCGGACGATGAAGTGCTTCTCGTTCAAGTGGGGTGGCGAGAAACACACCATCTGCCCGACCCTCGGAAGGCCCGAAGAAGGCGCTCGCTACGCCTGGCACGCCTCCCAGGACAGCCTGGATGCGGCGGAGGCGCAGCTCTGGGCGACGCGGAATCAAGCCGCGGCCAGGGTCAGGGACGCCGACGCGGCAGTGGCTGCAGCCGCCGCACAGGAGAAGGCGCTCCGGGCCGATCTTGACTTGCTACGGGCGGGAAGCCTGCCGGACGAGTTGGCGGCTGCCGAGGCGGACGTTCGTAAGGCGGAGGCATCGCTGGAGTCGGCAAGGGCGAAGTTGGAGGAACTCTCCATCCGCGCTCCCTTCGACGCCACCGTGGTGGAGGTCAGCATCGAGGAGGGCGAAACGGCCGGCCCCGGGCAGGTGCTTGTGGTGCTCGCCAGTCTGGATCATCTGTGGGTGCGAACGACGGATCTGGTGGAACTCGACGTCGTACGAGTGGCGGTCGGCCGGCCGGTGACGGTCACACTGGACGCATTGCCTGAGGTGACCTTGCAGGGGCACGTCGCGCGCATTGCCGAGGAATCTGAGGACTATCGGGGGGACGTCACATACCCCGTCATCGTGGAGCTGTCTGAGGATACAGGCACCCTGCGCTGGGGCATGACGGCGCTGGCTGAGATAGACGAGGGGTGAGCCGTTGCTCAGAGGAGACAGAGATATGAGGAAGCTGACCTATCCGGTGTTGACGGTATTGACGGCCATGGCAGCGGCGGTGGGGCTGGTGGCTTGCGAAACCGGGGCAACATCCGGGCCTCCGACGGCGGAGGCGGCCACTCCCGAGCCCGCGCTAGTCACCGACGTGGCGGCTGCCGACGCGACCATCGAGCCGGCGAGCTGGAGCGAGCTACGATTCGAGGCAGATGGTGTAGTGGCGGCGTTATTCGTCCAGGAAGGACAGACCGTGGCCGTCGGCGACGTCGTCGGCAGTCTGAACAGCACCGCGGAAGAGCTGGCCGTGAAGGAGGCGGAAGCTGCCCTTGCCTCGGCGCGAGCACAGCTGGCACTCCTCGACGCCGGCGCGCGGGCCGAGGAGATCGCGGCGGCCGAGGCAGAACTCGAGGACGCCGAGGCTGCCCTCGAGCGTGCGAATGCCCAAAGGGATGAGGTCGTTGGCGGAGCAACCGCGGCCGATATCGCCGCAGCGCTCGCGGAGGTGACCGCTGCAGAGGGGGAGTGGCTCAGGGCTCGGGACGATCGGGACGAGTTGTTCCGGGATACCGAGGAGGGCAATGAGGACGATATGAAGGAGCGCGACCAGGCCAACTACCGTTTCGCCGCGGCCATAGAGGCGCTCGATGCGGCGCGTGCCAAGTTGACCGCCGTGAGGAACACAGCAGACGACCGCGTGGCCGAAGCGGAGGCACGAGTGGCGTCGGGAGCGGCACAGGTTGAGGTTGCCAAGGCGGAATTGGCACTGGTGAGCGTTGACGCCGAACCCTGGGAGATTGCCTCAGCCGAAGCGGACGTGGCGCAGAAGGAGGTGGCCTTGAAGGCTGCCGAGGCATCCCTGGCGCGCAACGTTCTTCTGGCGCCATTCGACGGCACGGTGACCAGAGTCGACGTAGAGGTCGGCGACCTTGTCGACACGAGCCAAGTCGTCGCAGTGCTAGCGACATTGGACCGTCTCGAAGCGCGGACGGTAGACCTGACGGAGCTGGACGTGGCACGGGTGCGGGAGGGACAAACGGCGGTGGTAACACCGGATGCGCTGCCAGGCGTGGAGCTCAAAGGACGCGTCAGACGCATTGGCCTTCGGTCTGTCGACTATCGCGGCGACGTGACCTATCCCGTCACCGTCGAGCTGGAAACCGTGGCGTCGGAGCTCCGGTGGGGTATGACAGCGCTGGTG
>JASFVG010000239.1:0-7279 GCA_050049955.1 Anaerolineae bacterium
ATACGATGTCGCCGAGCACGAGCAGACAGTCGGCACCACCCTGGCGATCAAGATCGGCAAGGACAGCGCGCAGGGCCGAACCGTTGCCATGGATATCCGCCAGCAGAGCAAGTCGCATGACTATTCCTTCGAGGCCTCAAGCTCCTCGCGGATGTCGCGCGCCAACCGGCGTGCCCGCTCTGGAGCGTCCCCGATGTGGGCGCTAGCATCGAGCAGGCCTCGCACGCGATCGGCAGGCAGGAAGCTCAGTATTCCCGGATCCGTGGCCAGCATCTCGCTCAGTGGATTCGGTTGCGCCTGGTGAACTGCCTGCCACGCTACCATGGCGTGGCGACGGATCACCTCGTGCATGGCCTGGCGGTCGGCACCGGCCTGGGTCAGGGCCATCAGCAGTCGCTCAGTCGCGGCGAAGACGCCGAAGTCCGAGAGGTTGCGTTGAATGGAAAGCTCGTAGATGCGAAGATCCCGCAGGATGCGGCGTGTGCGATGGAGCATCTCGTCACAGGCGAGAAACGCCCCGGGCAGGATAAGCCGACGATTGGCCGAGTCGTCCAGGGTGCGCTCCAGCAGGCAATGTGCCGCGTTGTCCCAGGCAACGTGCACCAGCGCCGCAACGTAGCGAGCCAGGCTGTTCATGTTCTCTGCGTTGACCGGATTGCGCTTGAATGGCATGGCCGTCGAGCCGACCTGCTGGACGCCAAAGGGCTCACTCCACTCGCCGACGGTCGGTGACTGCAACAGGCGGACATCGAAGGCGAAACGGTAGAGTGAGGCAGCCAGACCCGCCAGCGCCGCCAACACCCGGTAGTCCTGCTGCCGTGGGTAGACCTGGTTGGCGATGTCGAAGGATCGCAGCCCCAGCTGCTGCATCACGAGCGCGTCCATTTGGGCAGGCGTCATCCCGGTGCCCTCCAGGAGCTGCGCGTAGGACGCGGCCGTTCCAACCGCGCCCTTCATACCCTTCGCCCTGAGCCGCTCTCGCAGACGGCGGAGCTCGCGGTAGTCCTCAATAAGATCCTGAGCATAGCTCGCCAGCCGGTACCCCACCGTCGTGGGTTCAGCCGGTTGGATATGGGTGAATCCGATGCAGACAAGATCGGCGCGCCCCTCGACAAGGTCGGCCAGTCTGCCCAGGATGGGTGACAACCGCCCCACCAGCAGGTCGAGCGCTTGGCGAATGCGCAGCACGTCGGCGTTGTCCTCAACGTCAGCGCTGGTCGCTCCCAGGTGGAGGATGGCCCCTCCAGCGGGGCACTGCTCGGCAAATGCCCGGAGTTCGGCCATCTTGTCGTGTTGGATCTGGGCCTCAATCTCAGCTGTGCGGGCTAGATCGACATCGTCTTGATGGAGCCGCAGGTCCGACAGCTGCTCGGCAGAAACCAGGCCGGCCTCGTGTTGCGCGGCAGCCAGGGCGACCCAGATGCGCCGCCAGAGCAAATGCTTGTGCTCCTCGCTCCAGATTCCGCGCATCTCCGGGGAGCCGTAGCGCCAGGTGAACGGCGACGCGAAGCACCCGGCTGCTGTACCGGCGTTGCCACTTGCCATCTTAGCCTCCATCTATGCCGAAAGGGCTTGACACTCAGCAATTGTACAACACGTCGCACGAGCTGAGAAGCCTGCTCCTCTTTGCCGCGGTCACCGTTCTCGCGTATAATCAGACGGCAAGACAAGGTCCCCGGAGCTTAGTCGCCGTGCGCTCGTTGCGACATGTCGTCCACCGTGGTGCACGACGATCACCTCACGCTCTGAGACGTTGCCGGACGTACCGGGGTTGATAGCTGCACGCCAGCAGCCTTCCGGAAGCGCTTGCACGACATCTGTTGTGGCGGGGATGCCGACGACAGGAGGTGCCTTCATGGCCGAATACCGCATTCGTGAACACCCAATCCTGACAACTGATGACCGGCCGACGTTTGAGTTCTCTTGGAGGGATGATACTCTGTTGGCCTATGAGGGCGAGACTATCGCCTCGGCACTCTTTGCCAACGGAGTGCGCATCTTTGGTTACCACCATAAGGATCAGTCCCCGCAGGGCATCTTCTGCGCCAACGGACAATGCGCGCAGTGCCTGGTGATGGCCGATGGCCTGCCCGTCAAGTCGTGCATGGTGCCCGTCCAGCCGGGTATGATGGTCGAGCCGATGGACGGCAAGCCGAGGTTGCCGGATGTCGAACTGGCATCCGGGATACACCCCCTTGACACCGTCGACATCGAGTGCTTGATCGTCGGAGCCGGGCCAGCAGGCCTTTCGGCGGCCGTCGAACTGGGGAAGGCTGGCGTCCGCACGTTGATCGTCGACGACAAGCATCGCGTGGGAGGCAAGCTGGTCCTACAGACGCACAAGTTCTTCGGATCCATCGCTGCCTGCTACGCGGGGACCCGTGGCATTGAGATTGCCGAGAAGCTGGAACAGGAAGTTAGCAGCTTCGAAAACGTGCAGGTCTGGCTAGACACGACGGCCCTAGCCACTTTCTCCGACCGCAAAGTGGGCCTCCTGCGCGAGGGGCACTACGTACTGGTGCGACCGCAGATCCTCCTCGTGGCGACGGGCGCGAGAGAGAAATCTCTGGCCTTCAAAGGGAACACCCTCCCAGGGGTGTATGGTGCCGGCGCGTTCCAGACGTTGGTCAACCGCGACATGGTGAAGTCCGCAGACCGCCTCTTCATTCTGGGGGGCGGCAACGTGGGCCTGATCGCAGGGTATCATGCCCTTCAGGCCGGCATCAAGGTGGTGGGGCTATGCGAAGCGCTGCCAGAGTGTTCCGGCTACAAGGTGCACAAGGACAAGCTGGCTCGCCTGGGGGTCCCGATCTACACCTCCCACACAGTCTTGAGTGCCAACGGCGAGGAGCAAGTGGAGTCCGTCACGATCGCGGAGATCGACAACAACTGGCAGCCGATCGCCAAGACGGAGAAGACCTTCGCCTGCGACACGGTGCTGGTCGCCGTGGGGCTGGACCCCGTCGATGAATTCGTTGACAAGGCCAGGGAATTCGGCCTGCCGGTCTACGCCGCAGGGGACGCCGAGGAGATCGCTGAGGCATCGGCGGCTATGTTCACCGGGCGTATCCGCGGCCTGGAGATCGCCAAGGCGCTGGGCCGCGACGTCGGCGAGGTCCCTCCCGAGTGGCACCAAACCGCAGAGATCCTCAAGTCGCGTCCTGGGGCGGTCGTCACGGAGGATATCCCGGAGGCGGAGGAAGGCGTCTTCCCCGTGCTCCATTGTGCGCAGGAGATTCCGTGCAACCCCTGCACGTCAGTCTGCCCCAAGGGCTGCATCACTATCGCAGAGGATGACATCCGCGGCCTTCCAGAGTTCTCCGGTGAAGCGTGTACAGGATGCGAGCAGTGCATCGCCATCTGTCCTGGACTGGCCGTCACGCTGGTCGACTACCGAGACGACAACGAGTACCCAACGGTCACCATACCCTACGAGTTCCCTCCGGAGACCATTGCGAAAGGGGACACGGTGACGGTCCTGGACACTGAAGGGGTGGTATTGGGTAACGTGGAGGTCGTGAGGGTTCGGCAGCCTCGATTCGCCGACCGTGCGCTTCTTGTACGGGTGCGGGCTCCGCGAGAGATCGCCAAACGCATAGCAGGAATCCGCGTGCAGGATCCTTGGGTGTCACAGCCGCTGCAGCAGACCGTGGTTCGCATTCCGGATGACGAAATCGTCTGCCGCTGCGAGCGGGTGACGGCAGGCGAGATCCGTGCGCTGATCCGTTCCGGCGTGCGGGACATGAATTACATCAAGGCCGTGACGCGAGCCGGAATGGGGCCGTGTGGCGGGAAGACGTGCACGAACCTGGTCAAGCGCCTCTTCCGAGAGCAGGGCATCGCACTGGATGTGGTGAAGGAGAGTACTGCCCGACCGTTGTTCATCGAGGTGCCACTGGGCATCTTCGCCGGGACATCTGATAGGGAACGGCCGATGGAAGAAGTCGTGGCAACGCACGCCACGGACGCACACGAGGGGGGCATGTAGTTGGAGCGATCGGGTTCCTGACGGAGGTTCGGCTTCCACACGGCGCCGGCGATAACCATCCTTCTGAATGACATTGGAGGGAATTCTTGAATAAGGCGGCGTCGCTTGTCTTGCTTCTGAGCGCGCTGGTGCTCACCAGCTGCCAGGCGATGGGGCTGTTTCACAAAGAGGTTCCCGACGTTCCGGCACCGACAACGATACCTCTTGCGACGGCAACACGCCTGCCAGCGACCACGGCGACCGGAGTACCACCGACGCCTACGATGGCGCCCGCATCGGAGCCCGCGACTGAAATGCCTGCACCTGAGGTGCCTACACCCAAGGTGCCTACATCCAAGACACCGCCAAGCACCACACCGGTGGAGCAGGTAGCGCCCACGCGTGTTGTCCCGCCGGCGGAGCCTATCGATCTGCCCCCGGGCTTTGGCATCTCAGTGTTCGCCGAGGGGTTGAGCGGTCCACGAATGATGGCGGCAGGCCCCGACAACCAGGTCTACGTGGCGGAACGCGGCGCGGGACGCATCCTTCGTCTACCAGATGCGGATCGCGATGGTGTGGCAGACCGCGTCGACGTCGTGGCGGACGGCCTGGATCAGCCGAGCAGTATCGCCTTCTACAGGGACGGCTCACTCATCGTAGGCGAGACCCGGCGCGTCTTGCGGCTGCGGGATCCGGATGGCGATGGCACCTTCCAGGAGCAAGAGACCATCATTGATGGACTACCGAGCGGAGGGCACAACACACGCACCGTCCTATTCAGTCCTGACTGGGAGCACCTGTTCGTCTCCATTGGCTCGTCCTGCAACGTATGCCTGGAGGCTGACGAACACCGCGCCACGATTATGCGCTACAGGCCCGAAGGGAGCGAGGGGGAGGTCTATGCCAAAGGCCTACGCAACGCCGTCGGCATCACCTTTCGCCCCGGCTCTGACGAGCTCTGGGTCACCAACAACGGTCGGGACTGGTTGGGTGACGACCAACCACCGGAGACCGTCTACGTGGTGGATCAGGGGGATGACGCCGGATGGCCTCGCTGCCACGCGGGCCGGATTGTGGATCCCGACTACGGTGGGGCCGGTGCGTGCGAGGGCGTGGAGGAGCCCGTCATCGAGATGCAGGCACACTCGGCGCCCCTGGGTCTGACCTTCTACACAGGCGAACAATTCCCTGAGACCTACAGAGGGGATCTCTTTGTCGCGTTCCATGGTTCGTGGAACCGTACGGTGCCCACGGGCTACAAAGTGGTGCACGTGCCGTTGGAGAACGGCAAGCCGGCTCCAGTCCGGGACTTCGCTGCCGGTTGGTTGCGCGAGGATGGGTCCCAGTGGGGCCGTCCAGTCGACGTACTTAGCAGTCCTGACGGCAGCCTCCTGATCTCCGATGATGGTGCTGGATTCGTCTATAGGGTATTCTACGGCGAGGAGTAGCGAGAGGGCAGAATCAGCGCCCTGGCTCGGCTCGGTCAGCGGATCTGACCGTAGGTGCCACTATGCCAGGCAGTAGCCCCAGAGAGAGCCGAAAGATCCCCACCCTGTACCGAGACCCGAACCTGCTGATCGTCTTCGGCGTCACGTTGATGGCGGTGCTAGGGGTCTCGAGCATCACGCCTGCCTTTCCCAGAATCGGGCGCGCCTTCGGGCTCCCATCGCAGGCCGTTGGAAGCCTCATCACCGCTTTCACCCTTCCGGGCGTCGTGCTGACACCCTTGCTGGGTGTGCTCGCCGATCGGTGGAGCCGAAAGAGGCTCCTAATCCCGTCGCTGATGGTCTTCGGCCTAGCCGGGGGTGCATGCTCGCTGGTGCGGGATTTCGAGCTCCTCCTCGTGCTACGGTTTGCCCAAGGCACCGGCGCTGCCTCCCTGAGCGTGCTCTACATAACGCTGATCGGTGATCTCTTCCGGGGCGAGTCGCGCACGGTCGCGATGGGCTACAATGCCAGTGTGGTCAGCATAGGCACCGCCGTCTATCCCCTTATCGGTGGTGCCCTCGCAACACTGGGATGGGCCTATCCCTTCGTGTTGCCGCTTCTGGCGCTTCCACTCGGACTCCTGGTTCTGTTCGGCTTGGAGAACCCGGAGCCGAAGGTTGAGCAAGGGCTAAGGAGCTACCTCGAGCAGGCGTGGGAGAGCATCAGACACCCTCAGGCCGTCGGTCTGTTCGCCCTGACCCTGCTAACGTTCGTTATCATCTACGGGGCCTATCTGACGTATCTCCCGTTCCTGATGGAGAGCGCTTTCCAGGCCTCGCCGCTTGTTATCGGCATCGCCATGTCCGGGATGTCCCTGGCTACCGCGCTCACGTCGTCCCAGCTGGGCAGGCTGACCAAGCTGTGGCCTCAGAGGACGCTCCTACGGGCATCCTGCGTGTTGTTCGCCGCGGCTCTGTTGACGATTCCCCTCGCGCCCACGCTGTCGACACTCGGGATACCGATCCTTCTGTTGGGCCTGGCGCAGGGACTGAGCATCCCCAATCTACAGACGCTTCTGGCAAGCTTGGCGCCGATAGAGCACCGTGGCGCTTTCTTGTCGATCAACGGGGTGATCCTGCGACTTGGGCAGACGTTGGGCCCACCGCTGATGGGCTTGGCATTCGGCGTTTGGGGGATTGACAGCACGTTCTATGCTGGTGCGGGGATCGCAGCCGGCATGCTTGTTCTGACGATGACTGCCATCACCGCGAGAGGGGAGCAATCGCGACAGCGGTGCTTCCCTGACAGTCAGAGGTAGATCACGCTAGACCCTCCATCGGCGGGCACGCTGGATCTGGTTGGCAAGCCGCTGCTTCGGTGACCGGCATCGGGCAGCCGGAGAAGGCTTGTCAGGAGGGACTGCCTCGTGATATAATGCCGACCGGATGCGAAAGAGAGGAACTGATGAAACCACCTGTTGACCCTATACTCATTCACTTCACGGAGAACTGGGGCATTCATTGGTACGGTCTGCTGATCGTCGGCGGCGTGATGTTGGGCGCACTATACGCTGCGTGGCGGGCGAACCGCAGCGGTGACAACCCCGAACACGTCTGGAATGCCCTCACGGTAGCAGTCATTCTGGGCATCATCGGAGCCAGGCTGTATCACGTCTTCTCCGAGCCAGAGGGAGGCATGGTCGGCTGGAGCTACTACCGTGAGAACCCCATCGAGATTCTGTATATCTGGCAGGGGGGGCTCGGCATCTACGGAGCGATTGTAGGGGGCCTGCTGGGCGTGGTGCTCTACTCGTGGCGCGCAGGGCTGAACCCGCTGAGATGGCTGGACTACGGTGCACCAGGGCTGGTCCTGGGGCAGGCGATC
>JASFVG010000240.1:0-7247 GCA_050049955.1 Anaerolineae bacterium
CGAGCAGTGCCGCCCGAAAGGCGCTGCGTCTGCAGCAGGGGGAGCACATCGCGGGGATGCTGGAGCCGGGATGCAGTTCTGGTCCGCTGCGGGAGGACCATATGGCTGAGTCTCTGTGCTGGCTGAGTGGGATGCTGACGGTAGCGCTGCTGCTTCTGACAGGGTGCGGCACCCTGGAGGTCTCAATAGCGGGCCCAGAGCCGACGGTGGCGACATCGTTCCGCGGAGGAACGGAGCCTTTCACGACCTGCACGCCGTCGTCACTCGGCACCTCACCTGGGCCAGTCGCGACGCTCACCCCACCGCGCTGGCCAAGCCTAGAGAGCACACCTGCACCAGCCCCAACGCTAGCGCCTTGTCTCACGGCGCCACCGTCCTCCACCATAGGCCCCTCGCGTTCCCGGTTACCACGGGCGTTTTCCTTCGCTGCGGAGCCAGTCGAGACAGAGCAAGGGTATGGAATCGGGCTGACTTGGTAGGCAGCCGGAGAGCGAGCCACGATCTGTCCTCTGATCGGGGGGAGAACGGTGGGCTGCCGCTGCCTGTTCGACGCTCCCCTCGTCGGGGCGCACATCATCCCGCCGGCCGAGATCATCGGGGCCTACACCGGCTTCGAGTTGGTCCTTGAGGCCGCAGGGATTCGCTCCGTGCTGTATGCCCCGCTCACGGTCGCGTGCCCGGATGCCCTTGCCGATTGGTTCTTCGACAACGCGCCTGGGATATGCCCCGGGGACGCCCCGCTCGCGTCGTACGCTGCGGCTCAGCGGTTCGAGCACGGACTGATGATCTGGATCGAGGCACTTGATGCGTACTACGTCCTTGCCGACCACGACCACAAGGTCTCAGGCGACGCGCAAGGCTGGTCGTCCTTGACCAGCCTCCGCGTCATCCGGGGACCTCTGGACTTGAAACCGGGGGCATCTCCCGAGAACCGGTTGGCGGAAACGCCTCCGACCGGCCGGGTAGAGCCGGTGAGCGGCTTCGGGCTTGTGTGGCGCGGCGAGGTCGTCGGTGCGGAGGGCAACCGCGGAGCTTTGGGCTGGGCGCTGGAGCCGGAGTACGGGTTCGACACGCTCTACCAGTGCGAGATCCCCTGCGATTCCTACTGGGACTGCTACCTGCAGGTCCCGCGAGAGGAAGTGTATCACCTCTACTGGCTGCCACACATGGGCCACTACTGGGAGGTCGTTCGTTGAGGAACGGACGGACGGGTTTCCCTATCTGAGGATTGACAACGGCCGGCTTGCGAGAACCGCCCCCAGCACAGCCAGCGCGACGCCTAGGATCCTGAGCCACGTGGCGCTGGTCTGAGGCGACCCGAACAGCCCAAGGTGATCGACTACGAGCGCCATC
Source organism: Anaerolineae bacterium (assembly GCA_050049955.1). Taxonomy (GTDB): domain Bacteria; phylum Chloroflexota; class Anaerolineae; order B4-G1; family B4-G1; genus SKLM01. The sequence continues at coordinate 1,354 of JASFVG010000240.1, forward strand.
GTCAACTGGCCCACCACAATCGCGACCAGCGTAGACGTGGCGCCGATGCGCGGGGCGAGGAAGATCAGGACGGCCGTGACCACGGCACCCAGCGCCCCACCCAGGTACAGATACCACTCATGCGCCCCGGGCAGGGCCTCGAACCTCGCCGTGCCCGGGTACGCCGTCACAGCCGCGCGAAAGCAACCAAAGGTGATGCCCGTGAGCACCAGACCGGAACCCAGGCCGCCAACCCGCTGACCTAGTACCCCGCTGAGCACGCTCTGCACTGCGACCATGGCGCCGGCCACGACTCCCACCCCGAACAAGGAACCCCAACTCATTGGCTGCATCTCACCATCTCCACACTCTGTCTAGCCGTCCCATCACCCGCCGTGATGGATTCCCACGATGCCGCCCAGCCCGCTAGATGCCAACTCGTCCCGACCTATGCGTCCACCGCCGCCTCAGCGCGCTGAAGGGCTGGGCGGAGACCCGGTGCCCGCGATCGGCGTCCACGCATGAGGCGATCTGGCCGACCGCACTTTCCGATGGCCAGCCAGATCGCCTACCGAATGGTCCCCAGCTTACCCTTCCGGGATGCAGAGAACGGTGCCAGCTCGGATGAGATTCAGGTCCAGAATCCCATTGCAGTCCGCGATCGACCACATGCTCACCCCGTACAGAAGTGATGTGCGGTACAGGTTGCTCCCCGGAGCCACCGTGTGATAGTACTCACAGGTGCAGTCCGAGGAGGACGGCCCACCATCCGGACACTGTCGCGCGCAGGTGGGACCGGCCGGTAGTGTGGCCGGCGCATTCGGGATGTACAGGACCTGCCCCGGCTCGATCAGGCCCGGGGTGACCACGCCGTTGTGGGCCGAGATCGCCCACGGAGACACGCCGTATCCCCGGGCGATGCACCAGATGGTCTCACCGGGCCCAACCACGTGCGTGCAGATGGTCGTCCACTCGTGCGGCCTCGCGTACGCTGTCCCGCTGCTGAGTGCCAGCAGCGTGAGCCCAACGACCAATGCGACCAGCAGTTTGCGCATACGTCACCTCCTTGGCACTTGGCTGTGGGGAGCGGGCCGCCGACCGCCGCGGTTGCCCTGCTCGCCCTGGAACGATTGCGTATCGCACTCGCCAGCAGTGTACCACGACAGGGGGTGGCCTGTCATCAACCAGAGGTTGGTTCCGTGGGGTGGATAGGGGGGTTGATTTGGCAATGATTGCGGTAGACCACGGCCGACCACTGCATTTTTCGACCTGTCAGGGGACACCCTCGGTTACAGCAAACCCAACTCTTGTTCCTGGACCACCGGCTGGCTACGAGTCCTCGCGTCAGGCCAACCAGGAATGTGGTTGCCGTGCTATCTGGCGGCGCCCACGGCGACGGCCAATCCATCTGCGATCCTGGGAACAGCTCGGTCGCCGACGACCAACCGCGTCCACCCCCAGTTCCACCGCCGATTCCAACCCCGGGTGGACGACACACTCGCTGGCAACTGGTATCCTACCGGTGCGTTCGAACTCGCGCTCGTCGGCAAGGGTAAACGCTGGTCGATGGGTCAGGTGATCTACCAGATGGCAGCTATATGAGAGGAGCTGAAGACGATGATGCGGACAAGCAATCTACTCACGATCGGCCTCATGACAATGGCGCTGGCGGCGTGCAGCACCGCGCAAGCGGCGCCCGCAGGTACGTCGCAGGCAGCTGCATCGCCCGATTGGCAGGAGCAGCAGCGGGCGGTCACCGTCGTGGGAACGGGCAAGGTCAGCCTGGTGCCCGACGTGGCCCGGGTGAACATCGGTGCGGATGCGATGGCGGACACCGTCTCGGCAGCCAGGCGTGAAGTCGAAGGCCGTACGGAAGCCATCTTGGTGGCGCTAGAGCAGATGGGCGTCGAGGCAAAGGACATTCAGACCAGCCACTACAGCATCCACTACGAACGAGAACCAACGCCCAGAATACCCATGGAGTCCGTACCTGCAGGCCACGGGGGCTATCGGGTGTCGAGTGTGATGCGAGTCACCGTGCGCGATGTCGAAAGGGCCGGTGCGGTGCTGGACGCGGCTGTCGACGCAGGTGCCAATCAGGTTCACGGCGTGACCTTTACAGTGGAGGACGAGAGCACCTGGCAGGGCCAGGCTCGCGGGAAGGCGATGGCCGACGCAAGAGCTCGGGCCGATGAGCTGGCCAGCCTGGCCGACGTGCGTCTGGGCCAGGTCCTGTCGGTGAGCGAGGTCATCGGAGGCTTCGCAACGGGAATGGTTTCGTACGAGCGCAGTACGGGCGGTGGCATCGCCCCAGCTGAGCTCGAGTTGAGTACTCGAGTGCAGGTGACGTTCGCCATCCGGTAGTACACCAGTGAACGGACCGGGGGAATAGCGGGCTCTGCCCCCGTGGTCGAGCCAATGCTGCGGTTCCAACGGGAGCGGTGCAAACATCGAAGCGAGATGCGATCGACCAGTTGGATTCGAAGGAGTGGGCAGGGTGAGCGTTTCGGGCAAGCCTCAGGCTGACCTCATGGGGTACAGAAACGCAGTCACATTCTGCCTGGCTGTCCTACTGTTGAGCACCACGACTCTAGCCCTCGCTGGCCCGATCGGCGACCCAGAGTTCACTGATATCAGTTCACCTGCGTCTTCGAGCTTCACCCCCTTCCTGCTAGCGCTCTGGCTGACCGGGCTCGCGTCCGCTTACTCAGTCGCGAAGGGCTGGTCAGGCGCCTATTGGGCCGCAATCATCGTCGGCTGGGCGTACGTGACAGTCGCCGCCGTGGGTCTATGCCAGGTCATTCTCGCTTCTCCGAACCCAACGGGCTTCGCGGTGGGAACGGTGATGATCGCCGATGCCATTCTGGCGCTGAACATCGTAGTCCGCTCTCACAAGGCGCTGGGGCACACATAGGCACCCGGGAGGTCGGCCATCGAACGAATCGACAGTCGCGAACAGGTGCTGTAGACTGTTCAACAAGGCCCCAGCCCACATCGAATCTTCACCATCCCTTCACGCTCCTCTTACACGGACGGGTTACACTACGTGAGGATTGCGGGAGCGTGGCCCCGGTCCGGAGGTGTGGAGCTATCTATGGCCCCCAGAACGAGAACACACGAGACGGAGACGTCCGGTGCGAACAGCGGGCGACGCGGCAACCAGGGGCGGCTCGCCTTCCTCGCCCTGGGCGCCATTCTCCTGCTGGGCGGCTTCCTGCGGTTCTACCGGCTCGGCATTTACTCCATCGGCAACACCTACTACGCCGCCACGGTCAAGTCGATGCTCACCTCCTGGCACAACTTCTTCTTCGCGGCATTCGAACCGGGTGGCTCCGTGACCGTCGACAAGCCCCCGCTGGGATTCTGGATCCAGGCGATCTCGGCCTACTTCCTGGGGGTCAACGGCTTCGCCCTGGCCCTCCCCCAGGCCCTGGCCGGGACGTTGTCCATCGCGCTGCTGTACTGCCTGGTACGCCGGCAGTTCGGGACGTGGCCCGGATTGGCTGCCGCCCTGGTGCTGGCCACTACCCCCATCACCATCGCCACCGAGCGGAACAACACCATCGACGGCCTGCTGATCTTGAACCTGCTCCTGGCGGCCTGGGCCTTCATCGTGGCGGCGGAGAGGGGCCGGTTCCGGCACCTGTTGCTGGGCGCGGTTCTGGTCGGGCTGGGGTTCAACATCAAGATGCTGCAGGCGTTCATGCCCCTGCCGGCGTTCTTTGCCCTCTACTTCTTCGCCGCCCGGACCCCCTGGTGGAAGCGCGTCATCCACCTGGCAGCGGCCGCTGTGGTACTCCTGGCGGTCTCGTTGGTCTGGGTGGTCGCGGTAGACCTGACGCCGGCAGACGCGCGCCCCTACGTCGGCAGCAGTCAGAACAACGCCGTCCTAGAACTCATCATCGGTCACAACGGTCTGTCGCGTCTGGGATTGGCTGGCTACGGCCCAAGACGCGCAGACGCCGGCCGGAATCCTCGGAACCAACAACGGATCCCTACACGCCCTGGACCGGGAGCGACGCCGAATCAACCCGGGAGCGCCCCGCCCCGGGGAAACCCGCCACTCGCACAGCCGCCCCGGGAGGCCCTGGCCGCATGCGAAGGCCTGGCCGTGGGCGAAGCCTGCACCATTGAGCTGCACAACGGGAACAGGAGCCGGGGCACCTGTCGGTACCTGCGTCGGACCGAGCTGGTGTGCCTGCCCCGAGACCGGGACGCACAGGGCCAACCCCCTGGCCCGCAGGCTGGGCAGGCAGGGCCCGTCGTGCAGACGGCCCCCGGTGGTCTGCAGCCCGGAGCGCCTGGCAATCAGCCCCGGTCCGGTCGCGCCGGCGAAACCGGCACCGCCGGCCTGCTGCGGCTCTTCGAAGAGCCCCTTGTGACCGAGGCAACCTGGCTATTGCCGCTAGCCCTTATGGGCATTCCTCTGGCCTGGGTGACCGTGGGGTGGGCCTGGCCGCCGACGAAAGGACATGCCGGCCTGCTGCTCTGGGCAGGTTGGCTACTGCCGGAGATGCTCTACTTCAGCTTCACCACTGGACTGTTCCACCGCTACTACCTGATCATGCTCGGTCCACCCCTAGCAGCGCTGGCGGGGATCACTGTGTGGGCCCTGATCCAGCTGTGGAGACGGAGGCCGCTGTGGGGATGGACGGTACTGTTGGTGCTGTCGGGGTTCACTGTCGCCTTCGAGGTCTTCACCCTGCGCCATCACCCGGACACCTTCGGACTCGTCACCGCGGTAGCCGTCGTCTCGTGGCTGGCGGGCATGGCACTCCCGCTGCCAAGGGTCTCGTCGGGCCTCCGCTGGGTCGGGATCGCGCTGGCAGCCACCGCCCTGATGGTGGCCCCCGTGACATGGTCGGCATTGACAGCCCTCAACACCAACCCCGACTTGGCCCTCCCCACCGCCGGGGCGGACGGGATGTCGGCGTCCACCTTCATGACGCCCAACCAGGAGCTGCTCGGGCCGGATGGGGAGGCGATACTGGCCTACGTGCAAGCAAGCACAGACCCGGGCAGCTACCTGCTGGCGACGAACACGGCCCGCGGCGCTGCGCCCTTCATCCTGGCCACCGGCAGCCCCGTGTTCACCTTTGGCGGCTTCACCGGAAGCGACGAATTGGTGGACCTGGACGGTTTCGTGGAGATGCTCGAGGACGACGAGCTGCGCTACGTGCTGGGCCTGCCGCAGCAGAAGCCCGACATCGCGCGGTGGATACAGGGGAACTGCGCGGTGGTGGAGGTGCCGGGCGAGATTTCCCGGGCGGGCAGCGCGCGGAGCCAGGATAGCCCCATGCTGTTCGATTGCGGCTGGATTGACTGAGGCTTCGGACGAAGCCCATGAAGAGCTGAGGTCCGGTGTGTTCACCCCGCCTCACACCCCTGCCCGGGCCTGATCCGAGGGCTAGCCCAGGGGCGGCACCAAAGCTAGTCGGCTATTGCTTCGGGTGGCGTTCGAAGAACGTCCACATCTCGTCCAGGGCCGAGATATCCTGCGACACCTTGCCGGTGCCCTGCCCTTCTCCGAGGGCACAGTCTTCATCCCACACCACGAGCCTCTCCAAGATGCTCGTCGTCCCCCTGGTGATGTGTGTCCCCCATCCTCGATGGTGCCGAAGGGGACGGCAGTGCCGCGTGCGCAACTGTAGGTCTCGCACGAAGCCCCTCCGTTCCGCTAGGTGACCTGGGGACCGTCGTGGCAGTCGCTCAGCCTCACCCAGGTCGCGATGGTGTCCGAGATCGGAGGGCGACGGCTATCCGACCAGCAGTTCTGTCCGCCGGAGTACGGCCACCCGGGATCTTGCTTCGCGTGGAAGTGCATGACGGAGGCGAGCCGGCTGGGATGGCAGTCCTCCGTGACGATGCCCCCGGCGACGGGTGCTATGGCGGCTGTCCTCTCCGACAGCTCGCAC
>JASFVG010000241.1:0-7244 GCA_050049955.1 Anaerolineae bacterium
CCATGAAGATGACACGCATCGCCAGGGACACCACGATGGCGAATAGGACCAACATCTCCTTCGACCAGCCCCGCAGGGCTCCCATCAGTCCAAACAGGAGGATTGAGGCCCATAAGAATGTGTCCAGCGGTACCATGTTGTGCCTCCCTATCCTAGGGCGAGGAGGTGGCGCGCCAGCTGTGCCGCCGCGTCCGGGCGGGACAGCGCCCTTGCTTGTTCCCCCATCTTTGCCAGTCGCCCGCGATCGGCAAACAGTTGTCGCAGCGTCGGTAGCAGCTCTGCCTCCATTCTGTCGTCTGTCAACATGACCGCTGCCCCCCGATCCGTCAGCCACTCTGCGTTGATGCGCTGGTAGCGCCAGGCGAACGGATACGGGACCAGGACCGATGGAAGCCCGAAGATCGGCAGCTCGCCGAGCGTCGAGGCTCCCGCCCGACAGACCACCAGTTCCGCCGCAGCCAGGGCCTGGCCCATCTCATGCAGGTATGGAAAGGCGTGATAGCGGCTCCGAAGCGTGTCGGGCAAATCCGCCCGCCGCTCGGAGGCCCAGGACCAATCTAAGTCACCGCTTATGTGTATCACTTGCGCCATGCTCAACACCTGCTCCAGGATTCCGCCCAGCACCCGGTTGATGCTGCGCGCTCCCCGGCTGCCGCCCATCACCAGTAGAACCGGCTCCCCTTGGCTCAGCCCAAGCGACTCGCGTGCCTCCCGCCGATTGATGTCGCCAAACTCCGAGCGAACGGGATACCCTGTCACCACGACCTTCCGGGCCGCGAAGTACCGGCGGGAGTCGGCCACGGTCACCGCCACCTTGGTGGCCAACCGGGCGATGAAGCGCACCGCCAACCCAGGCTCGATATCTGGAAGGTATACCAGGATGGGCACCTGCAATACCCAGGCCGCCAAGGCTACGGGGACGCTTGCATACCCCCCCGTGGCGAACAGCGCCGACGGACGTTCTCGACGTCCCAGCCGGAACGCTGCCCCACAACCTTGCACCATCTTGATAAGGTTCTGCGCCGCCCGCCGCGGCGCCACTCCGTGCAGACCGCCCGCGGGGATGCCAAAGAACCGAAGCCCTTCTCGCTCCGCTAGCTCTGCCTCAATTCCGCCCTGCCCCCCGACGTAGGTGATGTCCGACTCACCCGCGGCGCGAAGCGCCTGGACGACTGCCAGCCCCGGATAGACGTGTCCCCCGGTTCCCCCACCGGCGATCCAGACTCGCATCTTGGCGGCTCTCCTCCCGTCTACCGGGGCTCTTTCCTCGCGACACACTGAGCAACAGCCCCACACCAGCCATGGACGTGACCATCGCCGAGCCCCCGCTACTGATGAACGGCAGCACCATCCCGGTGAAGGGAAGCAACCCGGTAACCACACCCAGGTTGATCAGGGCCTCAAATGTGATCCAGCACGTAACCCCACTTGCCAGAAGTGCAGCAAAGGGATCTTGAGCCTCCATGGCGATCTTGAAGCCGCGATAGGCAAAGAGCACATACAGTCCTATGACGAGCAGACACCCGACAAACCCCGCCTCCTCGCCCAGCACGGCGAAGATCGTGTCGGTGTGTGGGGTCGGGAGGTAGCCCAGTTTCTGTTGCCCCTGGCCGAGTCCAGTGCCGAGCAATCCCCCGCTCCCAAGGGCGATGAGCGTCTGCTGCATGTGGTAGCTCGCCTTCTGGGGGCTGTTCCAGACCTCCCGCCACCCGTTGATACGGTCCGCGGCATGCGGGAATTTGCTGACGAGGAGCACGAACGTGACGCTGCCGATGGCACCGCCAGCCGCCAACTGCAGTATCTCGGCGCCGGCGAAGAAGAAGACAGACAACGACGTCAGGGTGATCAGCACAGCCGTGCCGAGATCAGGCTGTGCGACGATGAGGCCTGCCGCCAAACCGATAAGTACCCCGAAGGGGATGAGCCCGTAGGTGACGTCCCGGATCTGATCGCCCTTGGAGGCCAGCCAGGTTGCTATATAGATGACCATCGAGAGCTTGGCTAGCTCACCGGGGTGAACGGACCCGCCGAGGAAGGAGCGCTGCGCCCCAAAGACCTCGTCGCCCACAAACAGGACAAGAATCAACGAGAGGAGCGTGGCCCCCAGTACTGGCACGGCCAGCTGCTGCCAGCGGTCATAGGGGAAGAAGGTGAAGACAACCATCGCAACGATGCCAACCCCTACCCATCCGAACTGGCGCAACGCGATCTGAAGCGAGTTGCCGTACAGCTGATAGGACCAGTCGAAGGTAGCGCTATAGTTCATCATCGAGCCGACGATAAGCAAGCCAACGACTGCCACGATCAACGTGTAGTCAGGATCCGCGTATGGTCGCCGTGCTTTCTTTTGCTTTGCCATCGCTACCCCTGCACTGCGTCCTACCCTGCGTCAGCCTACAGCACCCTTCCCGTCATTTCGAGTTCAGCCATGGCGCGTGCGCGCCACTTGGAGCCCAACGAACTCTGCGCCCTAGCCCGGCGGAGCCGGGCCGCCTAGCCCGGCCGTCATTCCGACCGGAGCGAATCGAAGCGGAGGAATCTGCAGGTCGCGACCAGCGAGATTCCTCGACTCCCTGCTATCCCTTCGACTGCGCTCAGGGCGGGCTCCTCGAAGTGACGAGTTCCTTAGTGGCGAAGTTGAGATACCTCGTCCTACAGTGCCTCCACCAGTTCCTTGAACCGTTCCCCCCTCTGGGCGAAATCGCTGAAGGCGTCGAAGCTGGTCCCACCGGGCGAGAGGAGCACCACATCGCCCGATCGCGCTACGCGAGCTGCCTCAAGCACAGCCTCTTCAAGCGTCTCCACGCGGGTAACCCCTTCGAGCTTCGCCCGTTTCTCTGCTTGCCAGGCCTCCTCCACTATGGTGGCTATCATCGGTCCGGCCTCGCCAAAGGTGATCAGCCGACGTGCGCGACGCAGCGTTTCTTCGACGAACTCCCCCCACGGCAGATCCTTGTCACGCCCGCCGGCCAGGAGCACGATGGGCTCTTCGAAGGATCGCATGGCGGCCAGCGAGCGCTCAGGTGCGGTAGCGATAGAGTCGTCGTACCAGCGCGCCCCGGCCAGGTCGCGCACCAACTCCAAACGATGCTCCACCCCCTCGAACGTCGTGGCCACGGTCTGAATGGCCTTCAGCGGGGCCCCGGCGAGCCCGGCCAGCGCGCTCGCCGCAAGGACGTTCAACAGATTGTGGTCGCCAAGCAGGCGCAAGTCGGACGATTGACAGATCTCGTGGTCCACCCCCGCCATACGCAACGTCAGCTCACCGTTGGTCTTGAAGGCTCCTTCATCTACCTCGGCCCCTCTACTGAAGAAGACCAGGTGGGCCGGTGTCTCGAGGGCCAATGCCCGCGCGTTGGCATCGTCGTAGCCCAGAACGGCATAGTCGTGGGCGGTCTGATGCGCCACGATGTTGTGTTTGGCGGCGACATAGGCCTCCATCGTCTTGTGCCGGTCCAGGTGATTGGGCGTGATGTTGAGCACCGCCGCGATCTGTGGACTGGAGGTCATCAACTCCAGCTGAAAGCTGGACAGCTCCATGACCACCCGGTCTTCTTGCTCCATCCTTCCCAGATCGGCGATGAGCGGGTTGCCAATGTTGCCGCCCACCCATGTGCGCAACCCGCCCACCCGGCACATCTCGCCCACCAGAGCCGTCGTCGTCGTCTTCCCGGCCGATCCTGTGATGCCGATCACCGGTGCTGGGCAGTGTTCAAAGAAGATCTGCGCCTCGTTGCTCAGAGGGATACCTCGCTTCAGCGCCTTCCTGACGATCGGTATGTCTGTGGGCACCCCACCGCTGAGGCACAGGACATCTGCATCATCCAGCAAGCTGGTCGGATGCCCCCCGAGTACGGTGCGAATCGATACATCTTTTAGCTCCTCAATCCGATCGGTCAGTGCTTCCTCACTCTGCAAGTCGGAAACGGTCACCTGCGCCCCGGCCGAGGCAAGGAATCGGGCCAGAGCCGTTCCCTGCCGAGCCAGACCCAGGATCACCACGTGTTTACCTTTCAGACTCTCTCCTAGCGACTACGCCCGTCGCGCCATCCGCGCTCCACGGGACGCGCCGGGTAGCCAATTCGTATCGTCCGTCTATAGCAGCGCCAGTGCGACGCCAGCCATCGCCGCCAGTAGTTCCACCAGCCAGAAGCGCTGGACAACCTGGGTCTCAGACCATCCCAGCAGTTCGAAATGGTGGTGCAGGGGGGCCATCTTGAAGACCCGCCGGCCCTTGCCAAAACGCCGCTTCGTGTACTTGAAATACAGAACCTGGATGATGACCGAGAGCGTCTCGGCCACAGGAATCAAGACAATGGCCGGCAGAAGCAACCACTGCCCTGTCATCAGCGCCACCGTCCCCAGGGTGGCCCCCAGAGCCAAGCTACCGGTGTCGCCCATAAACATCTGCGCTGGGTGGGCGTTGTACCACAGGAACGCAAAACACGCGCCGACCACGGTGAAACAGAACCGAACCAGGTAGAGCTGACCCTGAAGCTGGGCGACAACACCGTAGGCGGCGAATGCACTGGCGACAATGATCCCAGCCAGGCCATCCAGGCCGTCGGTCAGATTGACCGCGTTGGCAGAAGCCAGAATGACGAAGGCTGCTATCGGCACCCAGATCCATCCAACGTTGACCATCTGACGAATACTCGGCACACCCACCTGACCGGCAAACTGTATGTCGGTCACCACCATGACCACCGCGATCGCCAGGGTCAGCGGGATTTCCCAGATCAGCTTTCGACCGGCTGTCAGTCCTTCTCCCCGGCGCACCCCTCGCACGCCGGCGACATCGTCCAACGCGCCGACCACAGCATAGATCACCATCACACCAAGCGGTATCAGGATTGAGCGCCCGATTACGGTGCGGCCTAGAAGATTGTAGATGTTCAGGAATACCGTGATCAGTAGCACCGGCACCACGATCATCAACCCGCCCATCGTCGGCGTTCCCATCTTGGTGCCGTGCTCGCTGGGTCCGCTGATCCGAATGTGCTTACCGATCCTGTAGTGGCGCAGGATTCGGATGAGGAGCGGCCCCCACACAACCGCCAGCAGGAACGAAATGCTTGCCAGGATAAGTGCTCTATTCATCAGACGGCTCTACGGTGTCGAGGAGCGGTCGACCGGGCCCCTATTCACGAACCGACGCTCAGGGCGCTGACGATCTCCTCCATCTGCATAGCCCGCGAACCCTTCACGAGGACGACATCGCTGCCGCGCACCAGCCCCTTCAAGAGATCAACGGCTTCTTCACAGTCCTTCAGCATGTAGACTTGGTCGGCCGGCATTCCCCAGCGCAGCGCAACCTCGCCGATGATTCGCCCCAAAGCGCCTACGGTGACGAGCACATCCGCCACATCCAGAGCGCGCATCCCCACCTTCTCGTGCCCCTCCTGTTCGTAGTGCCCCAGCTCCAGCATATCGCCCAACACCGCGATCTTGCGGCCCTCCAACTCATCAAGGAGGTTCAGGGCAGCAATGGTGGAGGCGGGACTGGCGTTGTAGGTGTCATCGAGGATGGTGGCGCCATCGGGACCCTCCACGGCGACCAATCGGAGCTGATCCGACGGCTCCACGCCCCGCAGCCCCTCGATGATCTCCTGCCAGGTCAGCCCCTCGTTCAGGCCCACTGCCGTGGCGCGAAGCGCAGTGTGGACCGAATGCCGACCCAGAAGGGGCACCTTCACATAGAGCGTCTCAGTCCCGTGATGGAGCCGAAAACGTATACCATCCAATCCAAGACCCTCTATTTGATCAGCCCAAAGATCCGCCTGAGGAGACAGCCCGTAGAAGAAGACTCGGGCCTCCGTGGCATCGGCCATCCCGCGTACGTTCTGATCATCGTAGTTAAGTATCGCCACGCCTTCAGGCGCTGGCGGCAGGGCCTCGACAAGCTCCCTCTTGGCCGCCACGATGCGCTCGAAGCTGCCGGCCCGCTCCAGGTGCACGGGTCCGATGATGGTCACAACGCCGACGTGTGGCAGACCCATACGGGCCAGATCGGCGATCTCACCAACATCGTACATCCCCATCTCCAGGACAGCGCGCTCGTGCTCGCTCGTCAGATGGAGGAGCGTCAACGGTAGACCGATCTCGTTGTTATAGCTGGCCTCACTCTTGATCGTGGCAAAGCGCCGGGCCAACACCGACGCTACAAGCTCCTTGGTGGTCGTCTTGCCCACGCTGCCGGTGATCGCAATGACCCGCAATCCGGCCATCGAGCGCCGCCAGAATGTCCCTGCCCGTTGCAGGGCCTCCAGTGCGTCCTCGACCCGCAGGACGATTGGCAACGACCAAGCCTCTGGTAATTCGCCTGTGGAGCGCGTCAGGTCCAGCACCTGCGCGTCCATCTCGACATCCTGTTCGACAATGGCCCCTACTGCCCCGCGAGCGAAGGCATCAACAACGTAGTCATGGCCATCTGCGTGCTCTCCCTTTAGGGCAACGAAGAGGGCACCCGGTGTGGCATTCCGGGAATCGACGACCGTCGTCGATATTGCCTGATTCAGGCCCTCTGGCCTAACGTCTGCTAGGCTCTCGTACACGTCCTCCAACCTGAGACGCCGGGCGCTCATTGCTGCACCTCCGCGAGCACGCCTTCGCCGCTTGGCGGAATGCCCAGAACCACGAACAGTCGGGCGGCCAATCGAGCAAACGAAGGGGCCGCCGTCCTGGAGGCCCAGGGCGATGCCTTCGGGCGGTCGAGCTTGACCAGGATCACCATTTCCGGATCAGGTACAGGACCAAACCCGATGAAGGTCGCGATGGTTCCCTCCCTGGCGTAGCCGCCAGGAACCGGTATCTGCGCGGTGCCGGTCTTGCCCCCGACGCGGTAGCCCTCAACCTGGGCGAGCGTCGCCCCCTCCTCGACGACCTGTACTAGCATCTCTGTAAGCAGCTGCGCCGTCTCCGGCGAGATCACCTGCTCCTCGACCACGGGCTGGAAAACTGAGACAGTTCCGTCAGACGCGATGCGACGACCGACAACGTGGGGCCGCAGGCGAGCTCCATCGTTGATCACCGTCGCCACCGCCGTTACCATCTGGAGCGGGGTCACGGCCACCCCTTGACCGAAAGCATTCGTCCCCAAGTTCGAGGGATGCCAGTGCTCAATGTCTTCCGGCAGCCACAGCTGGCCCGATACCTCACCGGCCAGGTCAACCCGGGTTGGCCGACCAATCCCAAAGTCTTGCACGTATCCGTAGAAGATGTCGGGGCCCATCAAAGTGCTCAAC
>JASFVG010000242.1:0-7242 GCA_050049955.1 Anaerolineae bacterium
CCTAAGGGCCCCAAGCAGTGGCGGGCCTGAGTGCTAGGCACCAGCCACGGAGGGGCCCTCCCTAGATCGACTGAGACAACTAGTGTGCCCAGCTACTACCTCTCAAGCACGCCGCTCGGCTGCCTTCGTGTCAACCTCCTCAGCGCCCTTATCCCCCCCCCGGGCCGTCGCTCGTCAGGATCTCGAGCGGACAAGCAAGCCCGGACTATTCGAGCGTACGCGCCGAGCAGCTCGCGGATTCACGGCGCTCAGGGGTAAACTTGGTTGCCCTCCTCGTCCTCCAGCATAATGGCCTGCATGGGGCATCCCTCTGCGGCTTCGCGCAGTAGGTCCTCATCCCCCGCCTCCGGATCGATCACGTGGGACAGCCCTTCGTCATCCAGGTCAAACACATCGGGTGCCGTCGCCACGCACATGGCCGACCCGATGCACAGATCGCGATCTACTATCGCCTTCACGTCTTCCCCCTTGTCTGTCTGCGCCAACCCTAAGTCGACGCTTGACCTCTCCACATCTCGTTGTGCCGCTGCTCTACTGCAACATCCACAGGCTGAGCGACATCACGGCCATACCCATGACGACCCCCACGATGCTCAGGTGTTCCTCCTCGTAGGCACGGGAGACAGGCAGCAACTCATCGATTGAGATGAAGACCATGATCCCCGCCACGGCGGACAGCAACACCCCCAACACGGCATCGTTCAGGAAAGGCAGCAACACGATCGCCGCCAGCAGCGCTCCAGCCGGTTCGGCAAGCCCGGACAGGAACGACCACAAGAATGCCTTGCGCCGGCTTCCCGTCGCTGCGTAGACCGGCGCGGAGACAGCCAGCCCCTCCGGGATGTTGTGGATAGCGATGGCAATGGCGATGGCAATTCCCAGCTGGGGATCGCTCAACGCTGTGGCGAAAGAGGCCATGCCCTCCGGGAAGTTATGGATCGCCAGGCCGAGGGCCACAAACAGTCCGGCTTTCAGCAGCCGACCCCTTAGCGCCTCCCCCTCGTCCTCGCCTGATTCCACGTCGGTGCGATGATGCTCCGCCATGTAGTCGTGCGGCACCAGCGCGTCAATCAGGAACATCACCACCATCCCGCCGAAGAAGGCCAGGTTGGCCGGCGCGAACCCGATAGCCTCAATCCCACCCGCCAAGAGCTCGACGAACGAGACCAGGACCATAACCCCGGCTGAGAAGCCCAGCGTCACCGTCATCAGCCGCGGACCTGGTTCCCGAACGAAGAGCGCCAGTACGCTACCAATGGTCGTCGCCAGCCCTGCCAAAGCCGACAGCAACAACGCGAACCCGATGCCAGATGCCACAAGTCCCTCCTACCAGCCAGTCGATGCGCGGAAGGTACCCGAGACCTCGATATGCCCAGCCAAGCTACCAGACAGTGAGGCCTACCGTCTCTCCTTCATCAGCTGGATGTCCTCCTGCAACGCCTGCAGGTCCTCCTCGTGCTCGATCTCGTCCGTCATGATCTGCAGCGCCATCTCGTACGTCACCGGGTCGACGTCCTTGGTGAATTCCACCAGCTTCTCATACACACCAATGGCGCACTGCTCCCCCTGGATGTTCTGATCCAACAGGACCTCCACGTAGGGGTCCTCCGGGCTCTCGTACCCGCAGTTCGTCACGTCGTACCAGTCCTTGGGCGAAAGGAGCGGCGTGCCGCCTAGCTGGACGATTCGCTCGACCAGCAGCAGCGCGTGACCCAACTCCTCGGTGGCGTGTTGCTCGAGCTCCGCTGTCACCGCGCCCCTCATAGGGCCCACAGCCACCTTCGCGCCCATCCAGTATTGGTAGTAAGCCAGCCACTCATCCCCAAGCGCCTTGTTGAGCATCTCAATGACCTGGTCAACTTTCTCGCCTACCAGTGCCCTTCCTACTGTGCCCACGTCCTGTCTCCTTTCTGCTTCACTAGTTGCTTTCCAGCCTGCAACCCGGCTGCTAGCCGAGTAGCGCGATAACGAATCTACTTAGTGATAGTTGGCGCATCGGGCCGGCGGACTGGGCCTCGGGAACCCGTCCGCGATCCAGCCCACGCCCGGGTGCGTCTAGTGCTTCCCCAGTTCCGCAATGATCGTCCGACAGAATGCCGCCAGATCAGCGGGTGTACGGGAGCTGATGAGATTGCCATCCTGCACGACCTCCTCATCGACCCAGTCCGCACCAGCGTTCACCAGATCATCCCTAATCGCGAAGAACGAGGTCACCCTCTTCCCTTCGACGATACCGGCTGATATGGGCACCCACCCGGCGTGGCAGATGAAGGCGACGATACCTCCCTGGTCGTACACCCCCCTGACGAAATCCAGAAGCGCCTGGTGACGGCGCATCCGATCCGGGGCGTACCCGCCCGGAATGACTATAGCGTCGAAATCGGCTGGCGACACGTCATCAACCGCAACATCAACCTGCACTGGATAGCCGTGCTTGCTCTCATAGGTATCGACGCCCGGCATCCCGACGATCTGGACCTCAGCCCCTGCCTCCCGAAGGCGGATCGCGGGATACCACAGCTCCAGCTCCTGATAGAGATCCTCAGCAAGGACCGCCACCCGCTTGCCCCTTAGCTCCACACCCGCCTCCTACTCATCGACCGATTCGACCTTCGGCTGACTCATGACCGAGTCGCCCCGCCCGGCGCAGTCCGTGCTCCGTGTCGCCTCAAAGGCACACGCCTCGCAGCAGTAGACCCTGCTGCCACGCTGGATCGGCTCATCCTCGATCGCGTCGCCGCAGAAATCACACCTCATGTCCGCAACCATTCACTCCTCACTTCCAAGCATTCTTCTCACCCACGTACCTCGGGCTTGCTACCCAACGCCGCTACTTGACCTCGATCTCCTTGCTGCTCTCCCACAACCCGTGGATGTTGCAATACGACATCGCGTGAAGCGTTCCACTCTCACTGAGCTTCAGGGCTGCCGTAACCTCGTGATGCGTGTAGACCGGCCCCTCGTTCGGGCCCTTGATCGACTCGCCGTGCGCGTTGAATGCGAAGTGTCCCACATCGTAGGTGAAGTTGCTCCCCTCTGGGTGGAAGTAGAGCGCGATCCAGCGGATGTGATGCTCGGTGGTGTTGGGATGGCCGATCTCCTTGCCCAGCGCGGCCTTCACCTCGAACACCTCACCCGCGGTAACCGCGTCAGGACACTCGATCACCGGCGCGTGCTTCTCCTTCTTCCAATCCCCCGTCTGAATCCTGTCTCCCAGCTTCATATCTGAACCTCCTTGGTTCTGATGCTCTCTAATCGTGCCAGTCCCCAATCAGATCCACCTTCGCAGCGGCATAGGGCCTCAACGTAGGGACTTTGCCCACTCCAAGCCTATCCGTGCCACCAAACGGCGTCCTGCCCCATCCAGTCGCTGCCCGCTGCGCCCGCGATCACGACACCAGACGGAACGTGCCCCGCGATGCGTTGCAGACCGGGCACCGGTCGAGGGGCTCGCGCTCAGCGACGTACCCACAGACCTGGCAGACGTAGTAGTCGTGCGTCTCGTCCCGCAGCATCGCGCTGAGCGCTCGCTTGTAGAGCGCGGCATGGCGCTCCTCGACGTCGCGCGCCTGTTGGAAAGTAACGACCGCCGCCGACTCCCCTTCCTCCTCAGCCTCGCGGATGAACGCCGGGTAAGTGACCTGATTGACCGTCCTTTCCTGCTCGAAGGAGTACTGGAGGTTGTCCTCCGTACTCCTAACCACCGCCTCCCCCAGGAGACGGAGATGGCGCTCAGCGTGGACGCCTTCCGCCGCCGCCACGGCGCGGAACAACTTGGCGATCTGCCCGTAGCCCTCGTCGTCCGCCTTGCGGGCAAAGGCCAGCAACCGATGGTGTGCCTTGGCCTCGCCTACGAAGGCCGCATGGGCATTACCCTGCGTTCTCTCGCCCATTGACATCAACTGCACTAGATGCTCTGCCGGCGGCCTCTTGTCGAACCAGAGCCGCTTTCGGCCACGACGCAGATCGCCAAAGCGTATCGCCCCTTGCTCACCCGAACCTAGGGCTTCCAGACCTCCCATACCCGGCCCGCTAGATCGGGGCTCGGCTTGAGGGTTATCTCTCCCGGTGTCCAGCCCGAGGGCGTCGCTTCGCCCGTCTCTCTCACGTGCTGGAAGGCCTGCACCTGTCGAATCAGCTCGTCCGGGTTGCGGCCCACCGGGGGCGTCAGAACCTCCATCGCTTGAATCACGCCGTCGGGGTCGATTAGGAACCGGCCTCGGATGTCCACACCCGCCGCCTCGTCGTAGACGCCGTAGACCGCCCCAATTCGGCCGCCTTGGTCGGAGAGCATGGGATAGGGAATGCCCCCTTCGACCATCTTGGATAGTTCCACTTCATTCCAGATCTTGTGCGTGAAGCGGCTGTCAACACTCACCGACAGCACCTCAACGCCCATCGACTGCAACTCCTCATACCTGACGGCAACTGCCGCCAATTCTGTCGGTCAGACGAAGGTGAAGTCACCTGGATAGAAGCAGAGCACCACCCACTGCCCTGCGTAATTGGACAACTTCACATTCTTGAAGCCCTCGCCCGCCACGTACGCTGGGGCCTCGAAATCTGGCGCCGCTTTGCCTACTTGTGCCTTTCGCACTTGTGTTACCTCCTTCATCGCTAGCGGTTCCTCTCTGCCGGGAGCTGCTTCCGGAGCTATCGGTCCCGCGGCAGGTGTTACGCAGCCATCTACTTCAGCCATCGCACGATCTCCTTTCTTGCAGTCGAATCCACTTCTTCGAACCTGAAGCGTTCGCTCGAACCTTTGAAGCGCGCAGACGGCGCCTAGAACACTCTGAACCGGTCCTTCTTCGCCTTGCACAGCGGACACTCGTCCGGCGGTTCGCCTTCGCCGGTCCAGCCGCAGACCTCACACACGTACACCTGCCCTAGCTCGGCGTCCTTGCCACCGACGACGGCATCCCTTGCGGCAGTGTACATCCGCGCGTGGACCTTCTCGGCCTCCAGCGCCCAGCTGTTGGCCTTGATCGCTCCCTTCTCCTGCTGCATCTCAGCCACTTCCTGGAACGCGGGGTACATCTCCTGGATCTCGTAGGTCTCGCCTCCGATGGCAGCTTCCAGATTGTCCGCTGTCTTGCCCAGCTTCCTCAGGACCTTCAAGTGAGTCGTGGCATGTACCTGTTCCGCGTAGGAGACGGCCTTGAAGAGGCGCGCGACGTTGGTGAACCCCTCCCGATCCGCCTGATCTGAGAAGGCCAGGTATTTCGTATGCGCCTGGCTCTCGCCCGCGAACGCCGCTTCCAGGTTCGCTTTCGTCATTTCGTGCATCTGCTTGTCTCTCCTTGCCTCAGCAATTCCCTTTCACATCAGCGATCCCGCGTCGAACGCATCCTCGACCAGGAGATCACTGTGTTCCGATACCACCGTCTCGCGATCTATGAGTTGCCGTGCTAGAGCACCTCGTCTTGGATCGTTGATCGTGATGGCGCCGACCACTCGACCGTCCCGCAGGACGAACTTCCGGTAGATCCCTCGCTCTGCGTCGGCGTTTCGCACCACTTGGTACGACCTGCCTCCGACGTCACCAGTTTCGACTGGGCTGTACTCCCCTAGACTCGTCACCTGGGCGCCCGCCACCTTCAACGTCGTTGAGGGAAGCGTACCGCCGTAGATGGCGCTACCCGGCTCGACCATGTTCGCTGCGGCGATATTCGCCTGGTCGACAGCCGCCGGGATAATCCCATAGATCTCGCCCTCGAACTCAGCCACGTCACCGGCGGCATAGACGTCCGGCGCACTGGTGTGCATGGTTGCGTCCACCACGGCCCCCCGATTCACCTCCAACCCTGCCTCCCGCGCCAGGTGGGCCCGACAACGGATGCCGGCGGAGAAGAGGACCAGTCCCCCCTCCACCACGCGGCCATCCCGCACGCGAACACCCTCAGCGTGCTCGTCGCCCAGGATAGCCTCCGCCATCACGCCAGTGGAAAGCTCAAGCCCCGAGGACTCTAGCAGACCCCGCAGGATCGTGGCACCCTCTCGGTCAAGCTGGCGCGGGAGCAGGTGCTCTGCGATCTCCAGGACGTGAACGTCGGGCCCGGCCGAACGGATCGCCAGCGCTGTCTCGAGCCCCAGAAGCCCGCCTCCAATGACCACAGCATGAGGCACACTCCTCGCCTGCTCCTTGATCGCCACAGCGTCATCCAGCGAGCGCAGCGTGAACACGCCCTTCTTGCCTGCCCCCTCGACAGGAGGCACAAAGGGGTGCGCGCCAGTAGTCAGGAGCAGGCGGTCATAGGGGACCACGGCTCCGCTCTCCAACGTCAAGGCACGGGCTTCGGTGTCCAATGCCGTCACGCGCGTGCCTGCATGGAAGGCGATTCCGTTCGCCTCATACCAGGACAGAGGCTTGGCGAACAAACTCTCCCTATCCTTTTCGCCAGCGATGTACTTCCAGAGCAGCGGGCGCGGATAGTACGGGTACGGCTCTGAGCTGAAGATATGGATCTGGTCGCCAGGGTGGGAGGCGCTCTGGGCCAAGCTCCGTGCCGCCGTTACGCCCGCTACACCTCCCCCAACGATCGCGTAGACGCTCACCAGAGGCCCTCCCTAGACGCGCTCCCTAGACCTGCTCAAACATATCCTTTCCAACGCCGCAATCGGGACAGACCCAGTCATCGGGCAGGTCCTCGAAAGCCGTCCCCGGCGCAAACCCGCCGTCAGGGTCGCCCTCCGCCGGATCGTAGACGTACCCGCATACGAGGCATTCCCACTTTTCCATCGCACGACCTCCTTATTCAGTTCTGTTGATGATCAGTTGGACTTCCGGATTGGAAGCACAGTGAGGGCAGTAGCCCAGGTAAATGACGCGCCGGTCCACTATCTTGAAATCGTGATCCTGCTCGATTGCCGGCTTCACGTGACCCCGGCGCGGAACGTCCTCAATGCGCCCGCAGCAGAGACAGACCAAGTGATCGTGCTTCCCTGCCGCGATCTGGTAGCGCCGCTCGCCAAAACCCAGACCTAAGTCCAGCTCCTGCAGAAACCCCATCGCTGAGAGTTGATGCAGGGTGTTGTAGACTGTAGCGGGGGAGATATCGGGAAGCTTGCGCCGTACGCGGGTCAACACCTGGTCAGCCGTCAGATGGGAATCATCCTCCAGCAGCACCGCGACGATGGCTCGTCGCTGAGGCGTGATTCGCCGACCCTCTGTCCTTAGCTTCTCGCACACATTGTCAACTGACACATTGTCAACTGACACATTGTCGGCTGACACGTTGTCGA
>JASFVG010000243.1:0-7231 GCA_050049955.1 Anaerolineae bacterium
CTACAAGCCCAATCTGGCCTTCTGGCTGGCGGAGGGCACGGCCGGCGTGAGCGCGCTCCAGCAGCTGATCGCCGAAATCCCCGACCATCTGCCCGTCATCCTCGACGCCAAGTTCAACGACATCGGGCACACCGCCCAGAACTACGCCCGCGCGGCCTTTGATGCGCTGGGCGCTGACGCCGTCACCCTGAACCCCTACCTGGGTGTGGATGCCGTGTGTCCCTTCCTGGCGGCCGCGGAGCACGGCGCCTTCCTGCTGGCCCGCACCTCGAACCCCTCAGCGCCGCAGCTCCAGGACATCCAGTCCGACGGCCAGGCGCTCTTCGAGCACGTCGCCCGGCTCGCCGCGACCTGGGAGGAGGACCTGCCCGGGACCTGCGGCCTGGTAGTGGGCGCCACGTATCCCGAGGAGTTGGGCAGGGTCCGTGGCATGGCCCCACAGCTCCCCTTCCTGATCCCCGGGATTGGGGCTCAGGGCGGCGATCTGGCGGCAGCGGTCCAGCACGGCCCCACCGCCGACGGCGTCGGTCCGGTCATCAACTCCTCCAGGGGCATCATCTATGCATCTGGCGGGTCGGACTTCGGCGCCGCCGCTCGAGCGGCCGCCCTGAGGCTGCGGGACCGGATCAACCAGGAGCGGGAGGGAGACCGATGAAGCGGGACGTGGACCAGCTGGCAAACGCGCTCTTCGACCACGGTTGTGTTCAGCTAGGCTCGTTCACGCTCAAGTCTGGCCTCACCTCGCCCATCTACATCGACCTGCGTCTCCTTGTCAGCCATCCTAAACTGCTGGGGCAGGTGGCGGCTGTGCTGGCCGCGGTGGCAGAGGACCTCACCTTTGACCGCATCGCCGCCATCCCCTACGCTGCCCTGCCCATCGGCACCGCCATGGCGTTGGAGATGGACCGTCCGATGATCTACCCGCGCCGGGAGGTCAAAGTCCACGGCACCCGTCGCGCCGTCGAGGGAGCCTTCTCGGCCGGCGAGACCGCGCTCCTGGTGGACGACCTGATCACCCGCGGCCACAGCAAGCTCGAGGCTATCGAGTCTCTGGAGGCGGCCGGGCTGGCCGTGCGCGATGTCCTCGTGCTGATCGACCGGGAGCAGGGCGGCGAGGACGATCTCACCAGCAGGGGATACCGTCTGCACGCCGCACTGAAACTGACCCGCCTCCTGGCAGCGCTGCGAGCGAGCGACCGTATGTCGCAGGAGGAACACGAGGCCATTCTGGCCTATCTGGAGCGGACCTGAGCGAGCGCACCGTGAGCGATATCGACATCTCGGTCGAGCTGTGTGGCTGTCGCCTGCCGAACCCGACCATCTTGGCCTCGGGTATCCTGGGGTTGACCCAGGATGTGCTCGCCCGCGTGGCGCGCTCCGGCGCAGGCGCCGTCACCACGAAGTCATGCAGCCTGAAACCCCGCTCCGGCTACCCCAACCCGACCATCCTCGATTGGGGGCCCGGGCTGATCAACGCGGTAGGGCTTTCCAATCCGGGCGTCGAGGTCATGGTCGAGGAGATCGAGGCCGCCAGGCAGCAGCTGGCCCCCCTAGGCGTGGCGCTGATCGCGAGCATCTTCGCCGACACGATCTACGATTTCGGCACCATCACCCGCTTCATCTCCGTGGCGGAGCCCGACATCCTCGAGGTCAATGTCTCCTGCCCGAACCTGGACAACCGCTACCAACAGATGTTCGCCGCCGACCCCCACGTGGCCGCCCAGGTCACGCGGCGCGTGAAACGGTACACGGACATCCCGGTGCTGGTGAAGCTCTCTCCCAATGTGACGGACATCGTGGAGGTGGCACAGGCCGTCGCCGAGGCCGGCGCCGACGGCATCACGGCCATCAACAGCGTCGGGCCGGGCCTGATCATCGACGTCGAGACGCGGCATCCCGTGCTCGCCCACGGGACCGGCGGGCTGAGCGGTCCCGGAATCCGCCCCGTCGCCGTCCGCTGCGTGCGGGATATCTGCCGCGCGGTCGATGTTCCCGTGGTGGCATGCGGTGGCGTAATGGAGGGGCGCGACGTGGTGGAGATGCTCCTCGTCGGGGCCACGGCCGTAGCCCTGGGATCGGGGGTGCGCTTCCGCGGTATGGAGGTGTTCCGCTACGCCTGCCAGGAACTGCAGGACTACATGCGGCGCCACGGGCACGCCAACCTCGCGTCGCTGCGGGGTACTGCCGTGCTGGAGGCCTGAACCTGCCTCAGGGGCGGAGCCTACTCGCGCCTAGCCGGGGCACCGGCCGGCCGGGCCCGGGCCGCCCGCGCGCGTTCGACCAGCCGGCTGAGGGCGCCGGTCGTGTCTAGATCCACGGCCCTGGCGAAGGCACGATCCGCCTCGTCCTGCCGACCCTGGTCGTTCCGCAGCACACCGAGATGGTAGTGCGCGGACGCGAGCTGGGGGTCCAGCGCGATCGCACGCCACAGGTGCTTCTCTGCAGCTTCGTAGTCCCCGAAGTGAACCGCAGCCCACCCGCGCAGGTCATGCGCCACGGCATCCTCAGGGCTGAGCGCCAGCAACGCCTCCGTCGCCTCGACGGCGCGTCCCTCCGACGTGATGGTGTGATCCAGATAGAAGCGCGCCAGGATCTCGGCGAACTCGGGGGCCTCCGGCTGTAGGGAGACCGCCTCGCGCAGCCAGACCCCGGCCACCTCATAGCGCCCTTCGGCGACCCAGGTCTGACCAATCTCGACACAGATGGCCGGGTTGTTGGGCGCCAGGTCGTAGGCGGTCTCGTAATGACCCCGGGCGCGAGCGATGTCACCCAATCGATCGTAGTGCAGCCCCAGGAATGCGTGGGCCACGGCGGACTCCGGCATCTCGCCCACAGCGCGGCGCAGGTGATTCCTGGCCCCCTCGGGATAGCCCATTCGATCCAGCGCGTGGCCCAGGTAGGCGGAGGCTTCACCGTAGTCTGGGCTGTCCGCTACCGCCCGCTGAAGCTGGTGCGCAGCCAGCGGCCACTCCTCGCGCTCCATCAAGAGCCGTGCGATCAAGATGGCACCGTAGGCAGGGTTTTCCGCCGCGGTCGCTTCCCCGTAGACGGCGAGGGCCTTTTCGGCTAGATCCGTGCCGGCGACTGCGAGATGCTCGAGCGCCGTGGAGTCCTCCCCCAGGAGCAGCAGTCCCAGCCGCTCGTGCGCCAGCGCGTCTTCGGGATCGCGACCCAGCAGTTCCTCGTAGACGGACGCCGCTGCGTCCCACGCTCGCACGCCCAGGTAGGCCCGGGCCAAGACGTGGCGAGCCTCGTCGGCGCTGGGATCTAGCGCCAGCAGCGAGCGCGCGTGCCTGGCAGCGGCCTCCCATTCAGCCGGCCGCCCAACGACCCCGGCCTCGGCGCGGGCCACGTAGGCCGACACCCGCAGCCGTTCGATGTCCTCAGGATCGGCGTCCAGTTGCTCGGCCTGGGAGAGCGACGCCAGTGCCTCGTCCAGGCGGCCCCATTCGAGGTACAGGCGGGCGAGCCGCTGGTGGGGCAGCGGGTCGGCAGGCCGCCGTCGCGTAGCCTCCTGGTAGGCAGCCGCGGCCGCGGTGCGCTCCGCCCTCCCGGCGTAGCCCGCCCCCAGGCTCAGCAGGTCGG
Source organism: Anaerolineae bacterium (assembly GCA_050049955.1). GTDB lineage: Bacteria > Chloroflexota > Anaerolineae > B4-G1 > B4-G1 > SKLM01. The sequence continues at coordinate 3,586 of JASFVG010000243.1, forward strand.
AATAGGCAGCGCCCCGGGGGTACAGAACGAAAAGCAGGCCGGCGACCAGGATCGCCAGGGCCGCGAAGGCGAGGAGCGGAGGTCGATCACCTGGGTCTGACACGCGGTCATTATAGCGGCAAGGGGAGGGCTGACAAACAACCGCGCGCCTCAGGTGACCCGCACTTGCGTGGCCCCCCTACGCTCGTACACTCGCCTACGATTGCATAAGAGCCAGCTCTCAACGCTGGTCTCCGAAGTGCGGGTCACCTTGGGTCGGAAAACACCGCTGCCGCCTACTCCAGCTCCTCCTCGAGCACGCGATAGAACGCGTCCCGCGCCTGCCGCTCAACCCAGGGCTTGTGGCCGCAGTGCTCGAGCCGGACGAAGCGGAACTGCCTGATGACCCGGGCCAGGGGCTGCTCCACACCCTCCGCAGGATGCGGGTCGTAGTCACCGTGGATGGCCAGCACGGGGCACCGGATGCGCCATCCCAGGTCGAGGAGCTTGCCGGACCGTCTCAGGTGCGCGGCTTCCGCCCAGACGCGCTGGAAGACCTCGCCCCGCGTGGCCACGCGGTCGGATGGCTGCGTTTCGTCAGCGAGGGGATCGTAGGCATCGGTCTTGGCGGCCAGGGCACCGAGCTTCGCCAGCAGCGCGTCCTTCTCCCAGGCGGTAGCCGTGGTCGGGTCGTTCAAGGCTCCTAGCGTATCCTCGAAGGCCTCTCGCTCCCCCTCGGCGAGGCGCGCCAGCCGGGTCTCCTGGAGCTGCTCGACGTACCGCTCCTCGAAGGGGCCGCTCCCGACCAGGACCAGCTTCTGGACTAGCGTCGGGTAGCGGGCAGCGACGATGAAGCTGAGCCAGGCGCCCCAGGAGAATCCGATCAGGGTGACAGGTGCATGGCCCCGTTCATCCAGAGTCGTGCAGAGCTCCTCCACCTGTCCCTCGAGCGATGTCGCGGTTTGGATGGGCTCGAGGATGCCCCGGCGCGGCGCAAGCTGACGGGCGACCGGAGCCATCTCCCCGCCCGCGCCGGGACCGCCGTGGATGACGGCGACGCGGAATGGCGGCTCACCGTAGGTCCTCATGCTCATCCCGACTTCCGAGGTCTAGCGGTTGGCTGCACTCGACCCGGATTCCTACCATCTAGCCACTTGGCCTCCAGAGCTACGCTAAGCGGAGCCCTCAGAGCTCTGACCCGCGCCTTCATCGCTTCCGGATCCCCGGCAGCCACATGGGGACCTCCCGCATATAGGCTGCATACGCGTCGCCGAATCGGGCCAGCAGCAGCTTCTCCTCGTAGCGCGATATGGCGTGCAGGAAGGCAATGGCCCCGACCCAGACGGCTGCAGCTGCTAGGGATAGGCTCATCAGTAGCAGGCCGAGGTAAGCCAGGATCTCCGCAAGGTAAATGGGGTGGCGGATGACACCAAACACGCTCTTGGTGATCACCGTCGGCTCCTCCCTCACCTCTCCAAACACAATCGATAGGCCCTTACTCGCCAGGTACCCGGCAAGTGCCAACAGGACGCCACCCAGGGGAATGCGGATGCCCAGGGGCACCAGGCGATTGAGGAAGGTCGTGCGGCGCAGGAAGAACGTGTCGACGATCCACACGGCGCCAAACAGGAGCGCAAATGCGAGCTGCCCTCCGTCCCCCACAGCGTGCTCCCCGGTCAGGTCGTCGCGGTGCGCTGCGCTGCGACGCGTATGGCGTTCACCCATGCTCCCTCCTTCATTCTGGCAGGCTGCCCCTCCGTCTCCTACCCGCCGATCGCCGCCACAGGACCGCGCAACCCACGCAGACCAACGCGCCCATCAGGAATGCTTCTACCAACCGCGGCACCCTTCAGAGAGGTCGGGCCAGCGTGGGCACGCGCTTTCTTCAGCGCTTGATACCCAGCACGCAGTGGTGGTGCACAGAATCGACGTGCAGATCGATGATATCCAGGTCGCCAAACTCCTCTCGACACGACTCGGGGGTGAAGTAGGTGTGGAGCAGGCCACGCTCAGGGCCGGTGAGGGGCAGAAAGGTATGAGGCTCCACTTTCTCATACTCGATGCCCTGCCAGCTGTACGGCTTGCCGTCCTTCAGCGCAGGCACAGTCACGAAAAGGAGACCACCCGGCTTCAGCACCCGCAGGATCTCCTGGACGATCCGCCTGATCGTGGCGATGTCAGCGTGGTGGATCACCTGCACGGAGATCACGGCGTCGAAGAACCCATCTTCGTAGGGCAGCGCCTCGGTCATGTTGTGGCGTCGTAGCTCGGCGCCCAGACTCTCCTCGTCCAGCCACTGACGCGCGACGCGCAGCCCCTCTGGCGCGCTGTCAAGCCCGCATACAGAGAATCCGCTCCGGGCCAGGTAGACCACGTGGCGGCCCGTTCCGCAGCCCAGATCGAGGACCCTGGTTGCGCGGTGCTCCTTCAGCACGACCACGACCATCGGCATATCTTCGTGAGGCTCTCTGAAGACCTTGCCCTGATGCTTGAAGATCTCGTTCCAGGCATCCGCTCTCTGTGTCAACGGCCGCCCCCCTTGGTTTGCTCCCACCTAGCGTTGCGACAGCTCAAGCACGAGCTCAGCGGCCCGTTTCTCGGGGGCGGTCTCCCAGTGCTGCACGCCCTCGAGCTCGGATACCACCCACAGCATCCGCACCGCGGCGCGAAGCAGCAGTTGGTCGAAGTGCGGGACGTTTTCGAAGTACGGTAGCACAGACATGTCCGCCTTTCGCGGGCCGATCCAGTTGGCGAACATCGCCACGGCGAAGTCCGCCGGTGCCCAGAAGGGCGTGAAGTCGACGACACCTGGCGCGCGCCCCGGGGCCAGGAGGACGTTCTCTGCGTTCAGATCGCCGTGGATGAGCTGGCACTCCAGCGGCGGCAGCCGCTCATAGCGCGCGTACAGCGCTTCAACCAGGCCTCCGAGCCGCGGATGGAGCCCCTCCACGGACCGCTCCCAACAGCGGTGGTGGGCAAGCCCCCACGCGGTGGTGTTCTCGTCAAGCAGCGGGTGCTTCTCAACCTGGCGGAGCCTTCCGTGCAGCGCCTGTAGGGCCGCGATCACCTCAGGCACATCCTGGGGCTCCGCCGGCCGGCCCTCGACGAAGGTCCACGCTGCCCAGCCATCGGCTAGCATCCACCTGCCATCCTGCGCTGCAACGGGGCGCGCGATGCGGAAACCCTGCTCCTCTACCCTGGCCAGCTCCCCGGCCAGCCAGGGCGCCAGTTCCAGCGAATGCTCCGTCTCCAGGGAGCGGGCGTGGAGCCGTTTGACCACCACGTCTCCCACCCGAAACGCCGGTCGCGAACCACCGGGCAGGCGCCGAGCCTGTCCCTCCAGGCGAAACATCGCCCTCACACTCTCAGGTACCACGGCACTCCATTCAGGCGGCCATCCTGGCCGGGCAATTCAACCCGACATTGGGAACTGCAGCCCGATCACCCAGATCAGGCTGTGTTGGAGCATCGCCCAGGCTACGGTCCTGTCGCGCTGCACCTGCCAGCCCCAACCGAGCCCGCAGACAAACGGTACGAGCAGCACGGCCAGCACTGCCCAAACTGGGGCTCCCAGGAAGAGGGGCGCGATGTGCCACAGCCCAAAGAGCACTGATTGCACGACCAGGGCACGGGTAGGGCGTTCCCTCCAAACCAGTCCCATGGCCGG
>JASFVG010000244.1:0-7207 GCA_050049955.1 Anaerolineae bacterium
CAGACGGAGTCCGGTGAGAATCGCAGGGAACGCTCCGTTCAGGAGTACCTTGCGCCATACCTGAGCCTCGGTTGCGCAGAACGACCGCGCCATGTCAATCCAGCTCGGGTCAATGAGCCGCAGCCCAGCACGGACATTCACGGTGATAACGACGACTGCCGAGATGAAGATCACCAGAACCCGCGACCGGAGTCCGAGGCCCGTGGCCATAATGACAATCGGGATCAGCGCTGACTTGGGCGTTACCAAGAGGATACTGAGGTACGGATCAAGATACCGCTCCGCAGCTCGCCAGCGCCCCATCAATAGCCCCATTGGTATGCCGACGCCAGCTGCAAGCGCGAAACCTAGCACCATCGCCTGATTGCTGATCCACACGGCTTTCCAGAGCTCAGCAGAACCCAGCAGATGCACCAGCGCCGGCATCATCTCGGAAAAAGCCGGTAACAGCAAGCTGCCCAGTGCCCTTGCAATGATCTCCCAGGCGAGGGCGAACGCCGCCAACGAAGCAAAGCGCAGGCTCCACTTGACCGTCCATCGCGTGTCGTCGCTCTCCAGCTTCGCCCTTTCCACGGACACTTCCTCCATTCCCCACCGATCCGACCTCAATCGACCCAGGGCCTGGACCCGCGCAGATGCCTTCATCTGGTGCCGGCCTGCCCACTCCCGAAGCATTGCGCCCGGGACTTCGGATAGGCCACTTAGGTCACGCAGGTCGCGACTCGTCGCCTCTGTACCCACCTTGCCCTGAGGCGACAAGAGCCTGAGGGTGGGCCGAAGGGGTTCCCCATGTGGACGCCTGGGCTTTCCCAGGCTGCGATTCTACAGCAGGAATCCGATGAAGTCTAGTGTCCACCACCTTGAACCGGCATCCGTGTGCCCGTATCCGTACATCGCCACATAGCCAAGCATGCCGCCAAGGCCTGCCATCTGCTGGAGCGCCAGGTCCGGGGACCTCGTAGGTGGACCGGCTCAGAAAGGTATGCCGCCCTACGCTGCGACGGCGGTCACGCAGACGCAACTATGAGAGGGAATGCTGCCAATGTCGAGGAGACTGGGGTTCGGCGGGACCTGAGAGGGCCGTAGCGTAGGGCTCAGCCGACCCACTGCTGAGCCAGAACCGGGCGGGACGCCAATACTTCGGGCATGCCTTGAAGGGCATAGCCTCCGGTACCCACCGTCGGCGATTGGTCGGCGCCTCATTCTATGGCGCTCGCGAAGATGACGGCAAGACGCTTGGAGCGATCGGGGGCTTGACAGGGTCGCGGGTGGATGGCCGGTCATCTCGCGTCTGCAGGGCTTGGGTGCGGCTTTCTCCTCGACCGCGGTGCTCACGCAGCTGCGAGGGCCAACCAGGGCGCTCGCGACCAGCGCCCTGGAGGCACTCCCGGCTGTACACTAAAGCCGCCTGGTGATGCTGACGCGCGTGTAGATCTCGCGCTCCTCCAATTCTTTCAGGAAGGGCCGGGGCTCTACGACCGCCTCAGGGGGGTGGACGCCGGGCGGGATGCGGCCCTCGGCCAACCATATCGCCCCGCGCGCCGGCACGACGCCCGTTGGAAGCGCACCTTTGCACGTTAGCGTGCCTACCCGATAGGTGATTTCCTCACCGTCTTTCGTCCCGCGCACCTCCGTCACGATCTCCTTGGCCCAATCGGGCGGCTGCCGCTGCGGCGGCGCCAGGAAGGCCGAGATGGGAGGTACGTAGTCGGCCATCAGCGCGACCGTCAGGTCGCGCGGTACGACTTGCTGGCCTTTCACATCAATCGGATCCCGCCCAGCGAAGCCAAAGTCCGCCAGGACCCTCAGCTTCTCCACCGTCTCCTTCGCCATGCCCCAGTAGTTGATCTTGAACGTGCACTCCCTCAGCCCCTTCTCCTGGAAGGTGATGGGTAGTGTGGCAACCTCCGAGTGGAGAGAGAGATGCATGGGCAACAGACCAATGGGCGGCGTGAACCAGTAGTCCTCGAACTCGCTCAGCGGCTCGCACTCGACAAACTCCCCGTTCCGGTAGACCATGGGAGGCATCGTCAGCTCGTCCACGATTGTGGGGACGGCATAGGTGAAGTTGACGTCTTCTGGTGGTGGCGACCGGATGCCGTCGAAGATATGAATAGCCTCGATGGTGTCGAGCTGATCGGCGGCGTAGCGGGCCTGAATGTTGGGCACGCCGGGTGCGGAGCCCAGGCCTAGCACCGCTGCCACGCCCGCCTCGGCGAAGCGATCGTTCAGCGCCAGTTGCTTGCGGGTGTTGTGGAACAGACCGCCCATATCGGTGTAGGGCACCTCGGCCTCCAGGCAGGCCTCCATCACCGGCAGGTTGAAGTAGTAGACCGTAGCGTTCAGACAGGCATCGGCACCACGAAGCACACCCAGTAGCGCTACGTGGTCCGTCAGGTCTATCGGTTGGATGCTGACCTTTGGACTGCCGATCGTGTCCGCCACGATGCGGGCTTGGGCGACGTCGCGGTCGGCAATGACCACGGCGTCTACACGCCCATCCCGTGCCAGGTCCTGCACCGCGATGCAGCCCATCTTCCCTGCCCCACCCAGTATCACGATCTTCACAGTCGTGCCTCCTTTGGATGCTTCCAGGATCGAGAGGACCTCAGGCGACCCGCTCGTGGTCCACGCTTGCCGGCGCGCGGTTGGCCTACGCGTGGTGCAGCCCGAGTTCGTCGGCCACCCAGCCCAGCGCTAGCTCCTCTAGCTTTGCGCGCGTTGGCCGGCCGGCGTCGTCCCAACCGGCCATTTGGTAGTACAGCGCCTTGGCCTGCTCCACCTCTTCAACGGTGATGGCCACGCCGTCGCTCGCCCCACCTTTCAGGGGGACTAGCAGCTTCGGCGGCACCGTATCAGCCTCCGCACCGGCTCCCTCCCGGGCGTTGAAGGCACGCAGCAGGTTCAAGCGGCGCTCACCGACCTTCATCAGCTCCCACAAGCTCACGTCCCAGCCGGTGACTCCGCGCACGCCCGCTACCAGTTGGCTGGGCCCGTAGAGGTGCCAGGACGGCCCGAACACAAACTGGCACACGCTGACGCTGTCCAGGCAGCTGTAGAGCCACTGAGTGTAGAGGGAGTAACGCACCTTCTCCGCGTTGATTGCTCCGCCCTCAGGTTCAGGATCGAGTAGGTCGAGCTCTGCCATGCGGCTCGGGTACCACTCGTAGCTGCCGTCATGCTCGTGGGATTGGTGGTCGGCCCCGAATGGGTTCACCGCGTAGATCAGCGCCAGGCTTCTCTTCACCTGCGGCATGTGGGCGGGCAGTTCATGGTGCTTCACAGCCACCACTGAATCCTGCCCCACGCCCATCTGCTCAGCCGCCCGCGCGGAGCCCTGCCCCAGCACCCGCCCGAACCCCTCGCGCTCCCCTATGCGCTCCACCAGCGTCACCATCGCCTCCGCGTTGCCGAAGCGGAGGTCCAAGCCATCTGTGTCGGCAGCTGTGATAAGCCCTTGCTCGAAGCAGTCCATAGCCCAGGCAATGGTCGCCCCACAGGAGATCGTGTCCATGCCGTACATATTGCATAGTTGATTCGCCTTGGAGATGGCTTCAAGGTTGTCGATGCCACAATAGGAGCCCATCGTCGCGAGCGTCTCGTACTCCGGACCGCCATAGCGTGGATCGACGCGGAACGGACCTTCCTTCACCTCCACCTCGCGCTTGCACCGCACCACGCAGCCAAAGCAGGTATCGCGCTTCGTGAGGATGGTCTCACTCATCCTCGACCCGCTGATCGCCTCGGCACCCCCGAATGTGCCGCTCGACCAGTTCCTGGTAGGCAGCCCTCCATCCTCGTCCTGAGGGATGAGGACGTCCGCGGTGCCGTGCAGCCCCATCGTGTAGATCTCCGAGTCCTCGAAGTTCTCTGCCCCCCATTTGGCCAGTGCCCTCACAGCATCGGGGTCGGCCACCTCCGGGCGCGTGCTCCCGCGCACTGCCACGGCCTTCAGGTTCTTCGACGCCATCACCGTGCCCATCCCCGTGCGACCGTTGGCCCGGTTTGCGTTGTTGATCAGCGCTCCGAAGAGCACACCTCTCTCGGCCGCTGGGCCACACTGGATCACCTGAATGCGCGGATCAGCCAGCTCCTCGCGAATGGCGTCCTCGACGTCTGCCGTGAACCGCCCCCACAGGTGTCCAGCCTCTCGAAGTTCCGCCTCGCCGTCCCGCACCCACAGCATCAGGGGTCGGTCCGCCTTGCCGCGGATCACGATACCGTCGAAGCCGGCAAACTTGAGTTCCGCCGGGAAGAACCCGCCGGCCTGCGAATCTCCGACCAGGCCCGTCACCGGGGACTTGGCCGTGGCTACGACGCGGGACTGACCAGAGAACGGCGCCCCTGTTACCACGCCCGTCATCAGGCACAGCGTGTTCTCCGGCCCCAACGGGTCGGAACCCGGCGGCGTGTGCTTCAGCAGATAGGTGGCGCCCATGGCGCTTCCACCTAGGTACTTGCGGTAGAACGACTCAGCTGGCTCCTCCACCTCCAGCCGCTCCGCTGTCAAGTCGACGTGCAAGATCCTGCCGTTGTACCCATATGCCATATCAAACCTCCCAAGATGCTCTCAATCTCGCATCCAACAGCGACCGTGGCGTCCACAGGCGGTCGGCATACAGCCTGGCGACGCGCACACGGGCGGCGCGAATGCCACCAGTCGTGATCCTAGCCAGTCCGGAGACCTAGCGCTTCACGGCCTTGACCGCGTCCGCGAAGGCCGTCAGGGTCTTCCCAATCTCCTCGTCGTCGTGGCTGTAGGACAGGAACCAGGGCTCCCTCCCGTCGCTATCGGGCATCACTCCCCGTTCGATGAGCGCCATCATGAGGCGCTCATAGAGATCAGCGTCACCCTCCTGGTAGGCACGAAAATCCGTCGGCTCTTCGTCCGTCCCCAGTATCAAGCCGAAGATGGGCGGCGGGCCAATCAGCCTGTGGGGGGTGTCGGGCAGAACCTCCGTCAGGATCTCGTCGATACCGTCCATCAATCGCTGCCCACGCTTGAAGATCGTGTCGATCACCGGCTCATTCTCCAGAATCTCGAGCGTTGCGTCCGCGGCCGCCGCGCCCACCACGTTCCCGCTGTACGTCCCTCCGTGCGCGACGCGACCGGGCTCGACGGTAGCCATCACCTCCTCTTTGCCGCCGAAGGCCGCGATGGGAAAGCCGTTGCCCATCGCCTTGGCGTAGGTGACAAGATCGGCCCGCACGCCGAAGTACTCCTGGGCTCCCCCGTTTGCGATCCGGAAGCCGGTCTTAACCTCGTCGAAGACCAGCACGATCCCATACCGGTCACACAGCTCTCGGAGCTTCTCCAGCCAGCCCGGTCGCGGCATGATACTGGCGGCGTTGCCCAAGAGCGGCTCCACGAAGATGGCTGCAAGCTCGTGCCATCGGGCCTCCACCGTCTCCTCCAACCTCTCGAAGTCGTTGAACGGCAGGTTGATCACGTACTGACGGATGCCCTCGGGGATGCCAGAGCTGCCCTGGACGTTGATCGGGTTGCGGCGTGAGCCCAGCGCCCCGGAGTGTGCGCTGGCTGTGCTAAACATTACATAGTCGTGCTGACCGTGATACTGGCCCTCGAACTTGATGAAGCGTTCCCGTCCCGTATGGGCGCGGGCGATTCGCAGGGCGTGCATCGTCACCTCTGTGCCCGTGTTGCCCAGGCGCACCTTGTCTACACCGGTCATGCGGACGATGCGTTCGGCGACCTTGACCTCCCAAGGCGTCGTCCAGGCGAAGATGGTGCCACCCTCAAGAGCCTCCACAACCCTCTCGTTCACCGGCTGATAGCTGTGACCCAGAATGACCGGGCCGAAGCCCAGGCGATAATCGATGTAACTGTTGCCATCGATGTCCCATACGCGGGCGCCCTTCCCGTGGCTGATGAGCCACGTGTCCTCCGGTCCCCAATAGCGGAAGTTCGAATTCACCCCGTAGGGTATGTACTGCTGGGCCTTCTCATACAAGGCCCTGGTTTCGGTCAGATCAAGCGTCATGGTACTCTCCTTCCTTCTGGTATGTCGCCGTCTCAATAAGCCAGCAAACGCGCTGTCGTGGGTCAGCGGGCCAACGCCATCACCTCTCCAGCAGTTGGCCCAGCCCCAGGCCCCTGGCCTTACGGTACACCTCGGGCAGCAGGGCCGCGTATTCGCCCCAGATACCGAGCGCAATATAGACGATCACCTCCTCGGGAGACTCCCGCCCCGTCCGTCGGCCGGCAATGATGTCGGGCCACTCCGCATGGACATCCTCTGAACCCAGTCGCCCCGCCGCAATGAGATCTCTCAACTCTGGAATGCGCGGGCTGACGTAGTGCCAGCTATCGACCACGAGTTTGTCCGCCTTGGTGATCACGTCGAGAGCAATCTCCTGGTACGAGCCCAGCCGCGCGACGAAGGCTCCCGGCCGGAGCCAACTATACTCCACGAGCGGCTGATCCCCCGTCGTGACCGTGAGGACGATGTCGGCCTCCCGGACGGCCCGCTCCCGTTCCCCCAGCGCGACCGCCGTCACCGGAAAGCTCAGGACGGGCTCCAGCTCCTCAACAAACGCCTGCGCAGCCTCGGGCACGACATCCAGAACGGAAGCCTCCTGTAAGCCGAATCTCTCCGCCAGCCCCCGTAGGTGCATGCGCCCCAGCTGCCCCGCACCGAAGATGGTCACCCTCTCCGCATCGGGTTTGGCCAGGGCGACGGCGGTCACCGTGGTCGACGCTCCCGTTTTCAGTGCCGTCACCCAGCCAGCCTCCATCAGGCAGACGGGCAGGCCCGTCTCGGCATCAAACAACAGCGCTACCGACGAAGTCGTGGGGCGTCCGTAGCGCTCCGGGTTGCCGGGGAAGTAGCTGAACGTCTTGACGAAGGCAAGCTCCTCGCCCGCCAGATAGCCCGAGAAGGGCTTGATGAAACCCCTGTCGCCCACATCCATGTAGAACTTATCGCCAACGACCTGCCCCGCCCCGTCAGCCCGGATGCCCTTCTCAGCCAGGGCCACGGCCTCAGCGACCGAGATGGCTTGCTCGACATCGGATTCCGTCAGATAGAGAATGCCGTCAGGTATGGCCATCGTCTGCCCTCCAGGTTCGGTGTTGCCGCTCCCCCAGTGGAGAACTGCCTCAACACGTCTCGCCTTCGCGCTGCACCCTATTCAGGACGGCGCGGAAGATCTCCACCGCCTCGTCGATTTGATCCGCCGTGACCAC
>JASFVG010000245.1:0-7177 GCA_050049955.1 Anaerolineae bacterium
TGAGATTCTCAACAACTCCGATCTGATCCGAGTGACGGGCCAGGCGGGGGATTTCACGGTCACTGTCCGGCGCCGTCCGACGTACGTGAACGCCGAGCGGTGCATCAATTGTGGCATATGCAGTGCTGTCTGTCCGGTGAGCCTCCCCAGCCCCTACGAAGAGGAGTTGAAGCCGCGCAAGGCGATCTACAAGATGGCCCCTCGGGCAGTGCCCAACACGTACATCGTGGACAAGGTGCCGCGCTGTGACTCCTGTCGCCGCTGTGAGGTGGTTTGTCCCACCGGGGCGGTCGAGCTGGATCAAGAGGGCTACGAGCTGGATGTGGAGGTCGGGGCGATCATTCTTTCGGTGGGGTTCGCGCTGCCTGACGCCGGCGAGTATGAGGAGCTGGGCCATGGTCGATACCCCAATGTCATCCACTCGATGGAGTACGAGCGTCTGGCCAGCCGGTCGGGTCCTACGGAGGGCGTCGTCATGCGTCCTTCCGATGGCGAATTGCCGGAGCGGATCGCCTGGCTTCAGTGTATCGGGTCTCGGGATCAGAAGTATCCTTTCTGCTCCTCCATTTGCTGTATGTACGCCACCAAGGAGGCGATGGTGGCCAAGGACCGCCTGGACGATGTCCGGTGTCAGATCTTCATGATGGACGAGCGAGCCTTCAACAAGGAGTTTAACGCCTACTACAATCAGGCGCGGGAGGAGTACCAGATCGAATACACCCGTTGCCGCATCTCCGAGGTCAAGGAGGACCCGGAGACTCAGGATCTCATTCTTCACTATCCGGATGAGACGGGTCAGATGCAGGAGGAGCGATTCGACATGGTGGTGCTCTCCGTCGGTGCTCATCCACCGGACGGATCGCGGGATCTGGCCAACGTCCTGGGGATCGAACTGAATCCGTATGGCTTCTGTGAGACGGACAAGTTTGCGCCCCTGGAGACCAGCCGGCCCGGCATTTACGTCTGTGGTGCCTTTGCTTCTCCCAAGGAGATCGCCGAGACGATCCTGGACGCCGCTGGAGCAGCAGGGGACGCGATGCGACTGATGAGGGAGAAGGTCGGGGGACTGCATTCGAGCCGGGAGTATCCGTTCTTGTGGAAGCCAAATGAGATGCCGCCGGAGAGAGACGTGAGCGGCGAGGAACCCCGGGTGGGTGTCTTCCTCTGTCGCTGCACGCCCACGCTCGACGGGGTGGTTGATGTGGATGAAGTGGCCCGTTTTGCTGCACAGATGCCGAACGTAGTGCACGTCCGGCCGGTTGAATACGGTTGCTTCGAACCAGGGATGGACGCGATTCGATCCGATATCGAGGAGCACGGTCTGAATCGTGTGATTATGGCGGCATGCAGCCATCGCACTCACGAGCCGCTCTTCCAGCGTGTTGTGCGGGAGGCGGGGCTGAATCCCTACCTGTTGGAGATGGTCAATGTGCGGGAGCACTGCGCCTGGGCGCACATCGACGATCCGCCCGGAGCTACCCGCAAGACAAAGGAACTGATGCACATGGCGCTGGGCCGCGTTCTGGCGGCCGAGCCGGTGTACAAGCTGGAGATCAAGCCGGTACCTCGAGCGCTGGTCATCGGCGGTGGTGTGGCGGGGATGACCGCTGCCCTCAACATCGCCGACGCTGGCTACGACGTGACTCTGGTTGAGCGCGAGAGAGAGCTCGGCGGCAATCTGCGGAATGTCTACTACGTGGCAGAAACTGACAATCCACAGCGGCTGCTGCGTGACCTGATCAATCGCACCATCGGGCACGAGCGCATCGATGTCCTCGTCGGGACCGAGGTTGCCTCCCACAGGGGCCGTGTGGGCGACTTCCGCTCCGTGCTGCGCACGGGTGGAACACAGCCTGGGCGTACAAGCGAGCGGGTAAGGGAGACCGAGGTGAACCATGGCGTGACGATAGTCGCTACGGGCGGCCAAGAGTGGCGGGGAGACGTCTACCTGCTGGGGCAGGATCCTCGCGTGGTCACCTCAGAGGATCTGGAGGATATCATCGTCCATCGTCCAGAGGAGATCGTCGATCTGGATCAGGTGGTGTTCATCCAGTGCGTGCGTCCGCCCGGCGGGGTGGAGTACTGCAGTCGTATCTGTTGCACCAACACGATGAAGAACGCTAATCGCATCAAGATGCTCAACCCCAACTGTAGGGTGGTGGTGCTGTACCAGGATATCATCACGTACGGCTTCCGCGAGGCGTTCTACACCGAGGCGCGAGAGCGTGGCGTCATTTTCGTGCGCTACGATGAGGAGCAGATGCCTGAGCTGCGCCAGGTGGACGGGGCGCTGGAGCTGAGGGCCTGGGACTCAGCTTTGGAGAGGGAGGTCGTCCTCAACCCCGATATGGTGGCCTTGAGCATGGCAATCCAGCCCTCGCCGGGATCTGGGAAGCTGGCGGACGTATTGGGGGTTGATCTCTCGAGCGAGGGATTCTTCATGGAGGCTCACCTGAAGATGCGGCCGATGGACTTCATGTCGGAGGGCATTTTCGTCTGCGGGATGGCGCACTTCCCCAAGTTCATCGAGGATGCCATCACCAACGCCCAGGCCACGGCTGGACGGGCGCTCACAATCCTCTCCAAAGATCGCCTGTACATAGGAGGCGTCGTGGCGGAGGTGGACCAGTTGAAGTGCGTCGGCTGCCTGACCTGCGTGCGGACCTGCCCCTTCGAGATTCCAGAGGTACGGTATGAGGACATGGGGGTGGGCAAGATCAAAGGGGCGGCCTATATCGAGCCGGCGCTATGCCAGGGATGCGGCACCTGCATAGGAGAGTGCCCGGCCAAGGCGATTCAGTTGGTCTCTTGTCGGGACGAGCAGGTCATGGCCCAGGGGTTGGGGAGTTGGCTGGTTGACGAACCTGGGCTTGAGACGCAAGCAGCAATGGTTGGAGACGGCGGATAGACGACATGCGAGAGGAGAGCTTGATGGAGCGTGCAGGAAACAGGCAGGCGGAGTTTGTACCAGAGATCACGGCTTTCACTTGTATCTACTGCGGCTACATGTCCGCCGACTCTGCCGGAGCCCTGCGGTACACCTATCCGTCCAACATCAAACTGGTGCGGCTGCCGTGTACCGGGAAGGTAGATGTGCGCTATCTATTGAACGCTTTTGAGGAGGGAGCCGACGGCGTCTACGTTGTCGCGTGTCCCCTGGGCAACTGCCACCATGTTCACGGCAATGAGCGGGCGGTCAAGCGGGTCGAGTTTACGAAGAAGCTGCTGGATGAGGTCGGCATTGGCGGTGAGCGACTGGACATCGTCTTCACGACGGGCGGTATGGGAGCTTCTTTCGCCAATGCCGCCAGACGGATGACGGAGCGCATCAAGGAGCTAGGGCCGAATCCACTCAAGGATGGACGGTAGGCACGGACGCGAGTCGTCCCCGGGAACGGCGACTTCGAGCACTGGCTGAGTAGCGCCGATTAGCTTACGGGCTTACCAGTCTACGATGCAGGGACACGAAAGGGGACTGGAGATGGAGCGGGCAGTCGAGCCGGTGCGTCCCATCGGTGCAGCGATGGTCGTTGGCGGCGGCGTGGCCGGTATCCAGGCGTCGTTGGATATGGCCGAGGCCGGCTACAAGGTCTACCTGGTCGAGACCAAGTCGGCCATCGGCGGACACATGGCGCAGCTGGACAAGACCTTCCCGACCAACGACTGCGCGATGTGCATCATCAGCCCTAAGCTGGTAAGTGCCGGTCGCCATCGCAACATCGAACTGATGGTCGATAGTGAGGTCATCGGCGTGCGAGGCGAGGCTGGGCATTTCACCGTCCAGGTGCGCACGAGGCCTCGATACATCGACCTGGACAAATGCACCGGCTGCGGCGACTGCGGAGAGGTCTGCCCCGTCATCATACCCAGCCGTTTCGACGAGGGGATGGTGGATCAACGAGCGGCCTACAAACTCTATCCGCAGGCTGTTCCCAACGCTTACGCCATCGAGAAGCGGGGGATCGCCCCCTGTCGTGACGCTTGTCCCTCCGGCCAACGCGCCCAAGGTTACATCGCGTTGATACGTGAGGGACGCTACGCAGATGCCCTGCGAGTCATCAAAGAGGATAACCCCTTCCCGGGTATCTGCGGGCGCATCTGCAACCATCGCTGTGAGGACGCATGCAATCGCGCTAAGCTCGACGAGCCGATCAACATCCGGGCCTTGAAGCGGTTTGTCACCGACAAGGTGTACGCCGGCCCTCGGGTTCCTGAGGAGCCTATCGAGCCCTGCTACGACGAGCGGGTTGCCATCATTGGCGGAGGGCCTTGCGGGCTCACCGCGGCCCAGGATCTGTGTAGGAAGGGGTACCGCGTTACTGTCTTCGAGGCACTGCCGGTCCCCGGTGGGATGCTGCGCGTGGGGGTTCCCCAGTACCGTTTACCCTCCGAAATCGTGGAGCGGGAGGTACAGGATATCGTGGATCTGGGCGTGGATTTGCGACTGGGCCACCAGGTGAACAACCTGGATGAGGTCTTCGACGCAGGCTTCAAGGCCGCGCTCATCGCAGTCGGCGCTCACGAGGGTATCCGCCTGCCCATTCCTGGAGCTGATCTCAACAATGTTCTCATCAACACGGTCTTTCTTCGTGATGTTCGCCTAGGTGATCCGTCCGGATTAGGGAAGCGTGTACTGGTTCTTGGCGGTGGGAACGTAGCTGTCGATTGCGCCAGGACTGCCGTCCGTCTCGGCGCCGAGGTTGATATGGCCTGCCTCGAGCCAAGAGATGCGATGCCATGCCACACTTGGGAGGCGGACGCTGCCGAAGAGGAAGGTGTGGTCATTCATCCCGCTCGGACCTTTCTCCGCGTTGTCGATGATGGTAATGGGAATGCAGCTGGCGTAGAGTGCTTGGAGGTGGGAAGCTTCTCCTTCAACCGTGATGGACGGCTTACAGTTGAGGCAATTCCTGGTTCTGAGCACGTCCTCGAAGCGGATACCATTATCTTCTCTGTTGGACAACGTGCTGGGTTGGCGTTCATCCCGGACGACGCCGGCGTTGGGATAACCAAGCAACGCACTATTGCGATAAACCCCAACACGATGGCAGCCACGAGACCTGGGGTATTTGCCGCCGGAGACAGTGTTTCCGGGACCGCATTCGTGATCGAGGCGGTGGCTCAGGGCCATAAGGCTGCCGAGTCTATCCACCGCTATCTGCGCGGCGAGGAATTGGAGCCGCCACCGGAGCCTGATCTGCCGGTCGTGGAACTGACAAAGGTCGAGATTGAGGAACGGGTGCGGCGGGGTGAGGCGGAGGTGCAGCGCCGCGTGCCGATGAACGAGCTTCCCGTGGATGAAAGGGTCACCAGCTTCGAGGAGGTGGCGAGGGGTTATGACGACGAGCAGGCTCAGGCGGAGGCGGCGCGCTGCCTCGCCTGTGGCATCTGCTCCGAGTGCCTGAGTTGTGAGTATGCCTGCGAGGCCGACGCCGTGGTCCATGACATGGTGGCACAGAGGCGGGATCTCGATGTCGGCGCTATCCTCCTGGCTCCTGGATTCGTGGCCTACCACGCCGAAGGGGCAGCCGAATACGGCTGGGGCCGCTACGCCAACGTGATGACCTCCCTCCAGTTCGAGCGGTTGCTCAATGCCTCTGGGCCGACCCACGGCCATGCCAAGCGACCGTCGGATGGAGAAACCCCCAAGCACATCGCCTTTATCCAGTGTGTGGGCTCCCGTGATCAGAACCACGATTACTGTTCCTCTGCCTGCTGCATGTATGCCACCAAGGAAGCTATGCTGGCGATTGAGCACGAACCCGAAACTGAGGTCACAGTGTTCATGGTGGATATGCGGGCCTTCAGCAAGGGCTACGAGGAGTACTATCAGAGGGCACAAGCACGCTACGGGATAGAGTACGTCCGCTGTCGCGTCTCGGAGGTCAAGGAGGATCCACTCACCCAGAACCTCGTGTTGAGGTACGTGGACGGGAGAGGCTCGGGACAGCCCGGGTCGACGCAGTCACCCGTGATCCGCGAGGAGGAGTTCGATCTCGTGGTTCTCTCTTTGGGGATGGAGGTCCCTGAGAGTGTGCGCGATCTGGGCCATTGTCTGGGGATTGAGCTTGACGGCTACGGCTTCGTTCGGACCGATCCTTTCGCGCCCCTGGAGACCAGCCGGTCGGGCATCTTCGCTCTGGGGCCATTCCAGGAGCCGAAGGATATCCCGGAATCGGTGGTTGAAGCCAGCGGGGCTGCTGGGCTGGCGGGGGCGCTGCTAGCGCCTGCGCGTTGGACGATGACGGAGGAGGAGCCCTATCCGCCGGAGCGGGATGTCACCCAGGAGGAACCCCGCGTTGGTGTCTTCATCTGCCATTGTGGTTCAAACATCGCCGGTTCCCTGGACGTGCCCGAGGTGGCCGACTACGCTGGAACGCTGCCGTGGGTCGTTCATGCCGAACACAGTCTCTACTCGTGCTCGCAGGATGCTATCCAGCACATCACTGAGGTGACGAAAGAACAGCATCTGAACCGGGTTGTGGTGGCTTCCTGTACTCCCCTGACCCATGAACCGCTCTTCCAGGATGCCATCCGGCAGGCTGGGCTTAACCCCAGTCTCTTCGAGATGGCAAACATCCGCAATCAGTGTTCGTGGGTGCATCCTGATAGTTGGGAGGCTGCCACCGAGAAGGCGGAGGATCTGGTGCGGATGGCGGTCGCGAAGGCGGCCCGGCTGGAACCGTTGCACAAGACGGAGATTGAGGTGGAGAAGGCGGCGTTGGTCATCGGCGGTGGCGCGGCCGGGATGAACGCGGCATTGACCCTGGCACGGCACGGGTTCCCGGTGCACCTCATTGAGAGAGAAGACTGCTTGGGAGGTAACCTGCTTCACCTGCGCCATACTCTCGAGGTGGAGGTAGGATCGGGCGCGCATGCTGATGGGTTCGACGGGCTGACCACAGATGGAGTCGGCAGGCCCGCCACAGGGCTGCGGGGCGCGACTGTGAGCCAGAGGTGGCTGGATCCTCAGGCCTATGCCCGGAAGTTGGTGAAACAGATAGCCGCCGAGCCTCTGATCACTGTTCATCTGACTACGGAGTACACTAAGACCGATGGCTTTGTGGGCAGTTTCACCTCCCGTCTAGAGGGGCCAAAGGGCGAGTTTGGCATCCGCCATGGGGTGACGATTGTGGCCACGGGTGGTGAGGAGTATCGTGGGCCCGAGTATGGCTAC
>JASFVG010000246.1:0-7147 GCA_050049955.1 Anaerolineae bacterium
CCCTGGCCCAGCGACGGTCAACGCGACTGTGAACGTTCCTGCCACGGTGTAGGTGTGGGTCGGACTATGCAAGGCGCTCGTTGCGCCATCGCCGAAAGCCCAGAGGCTGGTGGCATAGTCGCCGCTGGAGATGTTCGTGAAGATGACCTCTAGTGGGACGGGTCCCGACGTGGGCGCGGCGGCGAAGGCCCCCTCGACAGGCGTGAAGACGTTGATGTAGTTGGTCTGTGTGACCGCGTCACTGCCAGCAGGCCCACTCACGACCAGGGTGACGGTGTACGTTCCCGCAGCCGCATAGATGTGCACAGGGTTCTGGAGGGAGCTGGTCACGCCGTCCCTGGAAGGGACTGGGTGCAGCGGTCAAGGCTGCCCAGGATCGTCCCCACGACGTGGCCTGCCCCTCCCCTTGCTGGAAGCACGACGGTCGAAGGTGCGGCAGTGCCAGCGCATCGTGATTGTGGCATTACAGCTGGGCATCGGTTTGAGATGGGGAACGGAAGGCGTCGGCCGTAGACTGCGACCCAGCGAAGAGTGGGTGTTCTGGACAGCGGTTCTGCTAGGGCAGGGAGTCGGCCCGACGTTCTTGACTGGTCATGCACCTGGGCCTGGAGGGAGTGCTGGTCCGGGGTCCTCACAGCAGCGGCTTGGCAGCGGTGCCGGTTTCATGACGTGCACAACGCGTCGGTCCATGAGTTGAGAATCAGTCGATCGTAGCGGACGAACCGCTACCAAGCTTCGATCCAGTCTATGTGCTAGTCACCTATATGTATTGTCCCTATATGTTATCTAACTATTGACAAATGGCAAATAGTGTGATACACTAGGATTGCTCGAGCTAGGATCGGTGACTCCATGAGAGGGGGTGGGATGCGAGGACGTCGTAGGGCAGGCCGAGGACATGCCCGCCCGGCAGTGCGCATGGTGGAGCCGGCGTTGCTTCTCCTTCTCCATCACAGCCGGTCGCACGGATACACGCTCCTTGAACAGTTGGAGAGGTTCGGATTGGCGCACCTGGACCCCAGTACGGTCTATCGGACGCTTCGAGATATGGAGGCGAACGGCTGGATTACGTCGAGCTGGGACGATGAGCAGTCGCAAGGGCCACCTCGCCGGGTCTATCGGATCAGCGCGCTGGGGGACGAGATGCTCGCCTTGTGGGCGCGGGACCTGGAGGAGAGCAGGGCGAGGATCGACTATCTCTTGAGAGTCTACTACCGGCATATGAAAGAGGGCGAAGGTGAGCACCACTGACGCGTTGGTGGAGAGCCATAGCAGGACATGCTTGGTGACGCCTCAGGAATTAGGGACCTTGAGAGTACGCGTATAACAGGAGCACATACAGGACGTTCTGACGGATCAACAGACCGGTTTCGCCTACGAGTAGCAGTTGAAGGGAGGTGATGCACGTGCCAAGGTTCGATGGAACAGGGCCACGAGGAGAGGGTCCGATGACCGGACGCGGCGAGGGGTACTGCGTGGTTGAGATCCCAGAGTCGGCGCAGGCGCCCATCGGATATGCTGGGTTGCAGGGTGATCCGCTCCGCCCGGGGGCTCGCTTCGCCCGCTGGCCGCGTCCGGCGACGTGGCCAGGGCATGCCTTGAGGGTCGGCCGCGGCCGTCGTGCAGGCAGAGGACGGGGCCGACGGTTTGGCTGGTGGTGAATCGTATGTGGATGAGTAGCAATGGAAGGAGGTGAGCGATATGCCGGGATTCGATGGAACAGGACCGGCTGGCATGGGGCCCCTGACCGGCGGCGTCAGAGGATGGTGCAATTGGTACAGCCGCCCATACGCTCGCTACGGTCCGGACCCCGCTCCCTACGCGCCTCCGGCGCGACCGTACTACGGGGGCTATCCACCCGCCTACGGGCTTGGTCGCCCACGCTGGGGCATGAGCCGAGGCTTGTGCGGGCTAGGGCGAGGTGGCCGAGGGCGCGGCTGGGGCCGTGGTCGAGGACGCGGATGGTGGTAGCCGAGGCCACTCTAGTGGATTCGATACAAGGGAGGTGAGACAAGATGCCAGCAGGAGATGGAACTGGACCGGCAGGAATGGGGCCGATGACCGGACGCGGGGCCGGCTACTGCGGCGGCTACGATGCGCCGGGCCACGCGAACCCGGTACCGGGTCGCGGATACGGCATGGGCTGGGGCCGCGGAGGTGCCTGGGGCGGTGGCTGGGGCCGAGGTCGGGGATGGCGGCACTGGTACTACGCCACCGGCCTGCCCGGCTGGGCTCGCTTCGGGTATGCACCGGCATGGGGCCCGTATGGTCCCTCCCCAGCACCTGAGCAGGAAGTGGAGTTTCTCAAGGCGCAGGCTGAGGGGCTGAAGGCGCAGATGGAGGCTATCAGCCGGCGCATCGCGGAGCTCGAAGAAGAGGAATAGTCACGTCGCGGGCCGGTGTGCACCGGGGTGGGTGATGTGGCCAATGCCGTTCGCCACCAGCCCCCTCATCTCCAATAGGTGGGGAGCCTGCCAGGCGCCCCACCCATTGGAGACGTCTGATTACGCGCGATGACAGGAGCCAGGAACATGATAGTCGCTATCTCGTCGAATGGCGAAGACCTTGACGCACCGGCCAGTCCGGTCTTCGGCCGCTGCCCCACGTACGTCTTCGTCGACACGGACACCATGACGTTTGAAGCTGTTGAGAACCCGGCGATGAATGCTCCTGGCGGGGCCGGGATCCAGGCGGCGCAGTTCGTGGTAGAGCGTGGGGCGCAGGCGGTGATCACGGGCAATGTGGGCCCTAATGCCTTCAACGTCTTCATGTCCGCGGGCGTGCCCATATACCCGTTTGCCGGTGGCACGGTGATGGAGGCGGCACAGGCGTTCAGCGGGGGTGAGCTTCAGTCGATCGCTGACGCCAACGTCGCGGCTGGTGTCGGTATGGGTATGGGGCGCGGGATGGGCATAGGGTATGGCATGGGTCGCGGCAGGGGTATGGGCATGGGCCGTGGCAGAGGCATGGGCATGGGCCGGGGTAGAGGGATGGGAGTGGGCCGCGGTGCGGCAGCGTCTCCAGTCCCGCCTATGCCAGCGGCCGCCCCGGCCGTATCCCAAGAGGAAGATGTGGCGGCTCTGAGAGAGATGGCTGGCGCATTGACCAGGCAACTGGCCGACGTGATGGAGAGGCTCGATCGGCTGGAACAGGGGGATTGAGCTGCGTGGGTCGCGTTCGGGCGCCCGAGTTGCCCGGGTGGCTGGCGCGCGGGACACAGTGGTCGAAAGGAGTGGGCTTTGCCTGAGATGGCGGCTGGGATAGGGCCTGGGGTGGGGCCTGGGGCGGGTGCAACGTTCGAGGATCGCTGCATCGTCTCCTGCGGGATGCTGCATCCCGAGATCACTCATCTGATGGAGACCGGTTTTCTGAACCCACGTCGCGTCCTGTTCACACCGCCGGGGCTGCACGCCGTCCCGGACGAGCTGGAGGAGCATCTCCTCAAGAGACTGGACCAAGCCCGTCGTTGGTGTCCCGACCACAAGATCATCGTCGCGTACGGCAGCAAATGCTACACCAGCACCGATGAACCACTCAAACGCGTGCATTCTATTCTGCAGTCCCACGGGCAGGGGATCGTGAGGGTGCAGGGAGAGTATGGCTACGATATGCTGGCCAGCGTTGAGGATCGGAAGCGAATCAGCGGCGGAAGGGAGCACAGGGTTCTCTGGTTCACGTCGGGCTGGCTTGGGAGCTGGAAGACGGTCTACCAGAGGTACTTCGGCTGGGATAGGGCGGACGCCAACGCGAACTTCCCCGGGTTCTACGACAAGGTCATCGTGTTGGACAGTCTGGGAGTCGCCGACGAGTACACGACGGAGCACGCTGAGGAGATCCTGGAGCTGTTCGACTGGACGGGCCTGGAGGTGGCGTTCCAGCCCATCACGCTTGAGCGTTTCAAGGGCCTGCTGGTCGACAGCCTGTCACCGGTCTAGGAAGCAGAGTGTCCAGGATGGGCAAAACGACGGCGCAGATCAGTCTCTATCCGCTGCGGCAGACGTCGATCGGGCCGCCCATTCGTGGGCTGGTGCAAGTTCTCCGCCAGCACGGGTTGCACGTTCGCGTCGGGGCGATGAGCACGCTCGTGTGGGGGGAGGAGCAGGCGATCTTTGACGCCGTGCAGGCGGCGTTTCGCCAGGCCGCTGAGCATGGGGACACGGTGATGGCGGTCACCATCTCGAACGCCTGCCCTGAGCCTGAGGCATCGTGACGTGGCAGGTAGGGACGGTGTCTTTGGCGAGTTAGCTGCGGCCCACTACGAGGATTGGTACGAGACGTCAGAAGGTCAGCGAGCCGATGCGCTGGAGAAGGCAGCGCTCTGGCGGCTGCTGGAGGGCTTCGCAGGCGCGCGGAGTATCCTGGAGGTAGGATGCGGGACGGGCCACTTCACCCGCTGGCTGGGTGACCAGGGGCTGGCGGCAGTCGGATTGGACGTCTCGGCGGCGATGCTGGCACAGGCACAGGCCCTGAACCGCGCATCCCTGGTGCGAGGGGATGCCAGTCGGCTTCCCTTCGCAGACGGCGCTTTCGACCTGACGGCGCTCGTCACGACGCTCGAGTTTCTGGAGTGGCCGAAGGATGCGCTGGCGGAGGCAGTGCGGGTGGGGCGGCGCGGCGTGGTGCTGGGCCTGCTGAACCGCCGCAGCGCGCTGGGCCTGTGGCGCCGCCTAGTCGCTCTCTTCCGGCCAACGGTATACGGCATGGCGCGGTTCTACAGCGTGAGGGAAGCGAAGCGGCTCCTGCGGTCGGTTGCGGATGGGAGGGGGCGCATCGAATGGCGCAGCACGTTGTTCCCGCGCTGGTGGCCATGGCCGCGGGCCGACTTGCCCTGGGGAGGATTCGTCGCCATGGCTCTGCTACTCCCCGGGGACGGGTTGACGAGTTGACGGATTGGGGGACGAGAGAGTGATGGTGGACGAACGGTTGGTATGGATCGACGAGGAGCGCTGCACGGGATGTGGCGCATGTGTGGAGGCGTGTCCTGTCGCGGCCATCACCCTGGTAGGCGGCATCGCGCGCATTGACGCGGAGACCTGCACGGGTTGCGAAGCGTGCATTGTAGTCTGTCCGGAAGATGCCGTTCAGCCCGTGGTTCAAGGCGAGATTGTCCCTGCTCAAGAAGGACCGGTTCCCGCTGTGCGGCGACCCAGCCCATTGGCAGAGACAGCGGGCGCGGCGATGGCCGTCGCGGGCGTGGGACTGCTGGCCAGGGTTGCCCAGGTGCTCGCCCGGACGGTCGAACACTGGTTGGCACAACCATCCACTGCGATGAGGCCGTCGTCGGGCACAGCAGCCCCATCTATGCTTGAAGGCGGACGTGCTCCCGGGCGGGGGCGCCGAGCGCGGCGCCGTCGGCGAGGTCGGTGAAGCAGTCATTGTGAAGGAGGTGACAAGCCGTCTGCTGACGGCACGAGCAGGCCTGGTGATTGCCGGCTACACATCGTTTCTCCACACCCAGTAGTGATCACCTGACGCTCGGCAGCACCAGCAGGTCGGGAGGCGAACAGCGCGCCTGTGCCGCATCCAGTTGCTTGAGGGCAAAGCCGCTCGCGCAACGTTGAACAATCCAGGAGATCCAACTGGTCGACGATGGCAAGGAGCACGAGGTGCGTGCCCCGAAGGGCCAGTCACTGCTGGGTTGATGCACGTCTATCGACGGCTTGAAGTGATGGGCACAAGGAGGTGTCACGATGTTTGAGAGGATTCTCTTGGCAACGGACGGTTCCAAGGACGCGCAGCGAGCACAGGAGTACGCGCGAGATCTCGCCCTCCGTGACGGAGCCCGGGTGATCGTTGTCCACGCCTTCGAGGCCGTGCCCCGCTACCTGGGGGAACCGATGTGGAGCGAAATCGTGGGTATTCACGTAAGCAAGGGGCGAGAGATCGCCGATCGAGTGAGGGAGGAACTCGAGGACGCCGGTGTCGACGTGGAGATCGAGACACTGCAAGGCCCGCCCGCCGAGGCTATCGTGCGGGCGGCCGAAACCCATCAGGCTGACTTGATTGTGATGGGAACGCGTGGCTACGGCGAGCTCACCAGCTTGCTTCTGGGCAGCGTGAGCCATCGTGTGCTGGCTCACACCCGTGTGCCAGTGATGGTCGTTAGGGCCAAGGAGCGCGCAACAGGGTAGCGCCGTCTCTGTCGTGCGCGCCTGGGGATCGGCGTGGAGCGATGGGTGCCGCAGACGGACACGCACTTCGTCGAGCGATCCTTTCGTGTCCAGGGGGGTATCGACTCCGGGACGGGAGTGGACCCGGAGCATCACAAGTTTGGGCCGTCCTTCCGGCTCTGTCCCATCAAAGTGCCAGCGGGCCCCTGAATCATCAGGGCGCTGGCGCAAGTTGAGGGGTTACTTAGGCAGCGGATCGAAGGTTCTGGCTGCGCTAAGGCCAGAGCGCGAGGCACAATGCTTGAGGATTCCGACAAGACGCGGAGCGATGGTCGTAGATGAACCCAATCCACCTGACCGCCCCCATCTTCTTCGTCATCGCCCTCGTCTTCTCGATGCTGGGCATGGGCGGATCGCAACTGTACGTCCCCATCCTGTATTGGCTGGGGATGGATTTCAAGGCCGAGGCTGTCCCGCTGGGGCTGTTGCTGAACGTCGTCAACAGTTCGTCGGCTGCGATCACCTATGCCCGCGAAAGGCTGGTAGCATGGCGCGTGGCGATCCCCTTTGGTGCAGCGATGATCGCATTCGCGCCGCTGGGGGTCTGGTTGAATGTGCGCTTGCCGGTTAAGCTGCTCCTGGCTTTCTTTGCCCTGTTCACCGCCTCGGCGGCAGTGCTGATGCTTTCTGGCTGGAAGCCGCAGCGTGGCGCGATGTCGTCCCGAGAACGCGTGGCTCTTGGGCTGACGTCTGGCAGTGGCCTGGGGCTGGTCGCCGGGCTGATCGGGCGTGGCGGTGGGTCCTTCATCGTGCCGCTGCTGTACATTGCGGGTCTGGAGGCTAGAGTGGCCGCAGCCACCTCGGCACCCATCGTCACTTGCTCTGGCCTGTCGAGCTTCGCTTCCCACCTGGCGGCGGCAGCCCAGCCGCGCTGGGGTGTCTGGGTCGCCTGCGTGGCTGCCGTGCTAGCTGGCAGCCAGATTGGCTCGCGCCTGATGGCGGTTCGGATGGAGTCCCGCGCTATTAAGAAGGTCTTC
>JASFVG010000247.1:0-7137 GCA_050049955.1 Anaerolineae bacterium
GGGAGAGGGACAGACCGTCGTCCCTGAGCTGGGTTTTGTGCCCCTCCATTGAGAGCGAGACCCAGCTTGATCAACAGAAGTCGCTGTCCCAGGCCTATGGGCCTCCACTTGGGAGATGGGACTTGACTGAAGACAGCAACCGGAACAAGAACGGAAGAGCCCGCTGGTTCGAGTTTGCCATCGAGACTGTGGTTCGTGTGCTTGGCTTCTCGGCCATTGGCTTCGTGACTCTCATCTTTGTCTTCCTCGTGAGAGAAGGTGTGCCGGCCTTCCTCCAGGTTCCACTTTCCAACCTGTTCGGGACCCACTGGTATCCTACCTTCGATCTGTTCGGCACGCTCCCCCTGATTCTGGGCTCGCTGTTGGTGACGGTCACCGCCATCGCGATGGCATTGCCCCTTGGCGTGGCGACTGCGGTCTTCGTGCGCGAGGTCGCGCCGGATTGGACCCGCGAGATCCTCAAGCCGATGATCGAGGTCCTTGCTGGTATCCCCTCGGTAGTGCTTGGGTTCTTCGGGATGACCATAGTAGCGCCCTTCATCAGGCGGACCCTTCGGATGCCGACGGGGCTGACGGCGTTCACCGGTGCTCTCGTCCTCGCCTACATGGCCCTCCCCACCATCATCAGCGTCGCAGAGGACGCTCTTGATGCGGTGCCCAGGGCCTACCGGGACGGGGCCCGGGCCATGGGCGCCACAGAATGGCAGACCATCTGGCGAGTCGTCGTCCCGGCCGCCCGCTCGGGCATCGTCACGGCAGTGATGCTTGGTCTGGGCCGAGCCATCGGTGAGACTATGGCCGTCATGCTCGTCACGGGCAACGCCGCTCGCATGCCGACTACCCTCGACTCGCTGTTCCGCCCTGCGCGGACTATGACAGCCACCGTAGCTGCAGAGATGGGCGAGGTGGCCCAGGGCAGCGTCCACTACCATGCACTGTTCGGGATTGGCCTCATTCTCTTCGTTCTCACGTTCGTCATCAACCTGACAGCTGCGATAACCGTCTTCCAGAAGCGACGACGCGGAGGGCTCCGCTAGTGCACCGTTATCGTGTGCAGCGCATCGGGTTCACCATGCTGGCGATCATCACCGTCGTCGTCGTGGCGCCAATCCTGTTCGTCATCCTTGCCATAGCAGTGAGAGGGGCCGGGGCCATCAGCTGGGAGTTCCTCACGGCTATGCCCCGCGACGGCATGCGGGCAGGAGGCATTCTACCGGCCATCGTCGGAACCCTCTGGCTGACGCTGGGCACGGCACTCGCGGCCATCCCCATCGGGGTTGGAGGGGCCATCTACCTCGCTGAGTATGCGCCTGACTCGCTGCTCACCCGTGCTATCCGCCTGGCCATCATCAACCTAGCTGGGGTCCCCTCCGTTGTCTACGGCCTATTTGGGCTTGGCCTGTTTGTGCTATTCCTCCAGTTCGGCACATCAATCGTTGCCGGCTCCCTGACCCTCTCCATCATGACACTGCCCATTATCATCAGCACCGCAGAGGAAGCGCTGCGCGCGGTGCCTACCGAGTTCCGCACGGTCAGCGCCAGCCTCGGCGGGACCCGCTGGCAGGGTATCCGACATGTCGTGCTACCCCAGGCCATGCCCGGCATCATCACCGGGGTCATTCTAGGTCTCCTGCGGGCGGCCGGCGAGACGGCGCCCATTCTCTTCACCGTGGCGGCCTTCTTCCTTCCACGTCTTCCCCACTCGCCCCTGGATCAGACCATGGCCTTGCCGTATCACCTCTACGTAATCAGCACACAGGTCCCCGGCATGCCCGAGGAGAACCAGTACGGTACGGCGCTTGTCCTGCTGTTCCTGGTTCTATCGCTGAACCTCATCGCTACCTTGATCCGTGGCTACTACCGCAGGCGGCGCGAATGGTAGCCGCAGCGAGAAACCGTCCCTGGCTATCCGCGCGACTCAGTACGGGTCGCGTTGCAGTCGTGCGCTACACCAAATCCTATGACGATTCAGTTGTCTTTGTTCACTGAGATCGATCCCAAAATACGGATACGGGATGTCAGCTACTTCTACGGTGCGGAGCAGGCGCTGCAGAGTATTTCCCTGGACATCCCTGCCAACGCGATCACCGTCGTGTTTGGACCCGCCGGGAGCGGCAAGACCACACTGCTTCGGCTGATCAATCGGCTCAACGATCTGGTCGACGGCACCCGGATGTCGGGGAGCATCTGGCTGGACGGGCAGGACATCTACGCTCCGCACATGGATCTCCCTGCGCTGAGGCGAAGGGTGGGCATGGTCTTCGCACTACCGCTTCCGTTGCCGGGCACCGTCCGCGAGAACGTCATCTACGGCCCCGCCCTGGCTGGTGTGCGGGATCGCATTGTGATGGATGAGATCGTGGTGCGCAGCCTGAAGCAGGCAGCGCTCTGGGAGGAGGTCCGCGACCGGCTCGATGATCCCGCCAGCGAGCTCTCTGGAGGACAACAACAGCGACTCTGCATCGCCCGAAGCCTGGCGCTCGAGCCTGACGTCCTTCTGCTCGATGAGCCGACCTCTGGGCTCGATCCAATCTCGACCGCCAAGGTGGAGAGTACCCTCGAGGAGCTCAAGGGGCAGTTTACCATCGTCATCGTTCCCCATAGCATCCAGCAGGCAGCGCGCATCGCAGACACGGCCGCCCTGTTCCTCATGGGAGAGATGATTGAGTGCAGCTCCGGGGAAGCGATATTCACTAACCCGCGGGACCAGCGCACGGAGGACTACATATCTGGTCGATTCGGATAGGCTTTGTGGCGGGCTACCCGCAGATACCCACAGCCCAAGGACCTTGCAGCGGTCCGTTGAGGGGACCAGCCGTTCGCGGGCCCACGCTTGAGAACCCGCTGCTGGTCCGCTTTCACCCGACAGCCGGCAGACTATGGAGAAGATCACGGTAGAGCATCTCACCTTCTACTACGGCGATACGCTTGCTCTCGACGACGTCTCAATCGGCATCAAGGATCGCGAGATCACGGCCCTGATCGGTCCATCCGGCTGCGGCAAGTCTACCTTCCTGCGATGCCTCGACCGGATGAACGACTCCATTCCCAACATCCGGATGGAGGGGCAGGTCCTCCTCGACGGTCAAGACATCTACCTGCCCGGCACCGATGTCGTGGATCTGCGCCGACGTGTAGGAATGGTCTTCCAGCGTCCCAACCCGTTCCCCAAATCGATCTACGACAACGTCGCATTCGGGCCTCGCGTACTGGGATACTACGAGGACGGAGGTCTGGATGAGATCGTCGAGCGCAGCCTCCGTGGGGCCGCTCTCTGGGAGGAGGTCCGTGACGACCTGGATGATAATGCTTTGAGTCTCTCACTGGGAGAGCAACAGAGGCTCTGCATCGCCCGCGCCATCGCCGTCCATCCAGAAGTAATCTTGATGGATGAGCCCTGTTCGGCCCTCGATCCCATCGCCACGCTGAAGATCGAGGAGCTCATGCGGCGTCTGAAGGAGAGCTACTGCATCGTCATCGTTACGCACAATATGCAGCAGGCGGCACGGGTTTCGGACAAGACCGGGCTCTTCTGGTTGGGGGAGCTTGTGGAGTTCAACGCCACGGAGGCCATCTTCACTAACCCGGCCCAGGAATTGACAGAGGATTACGTCACCGGGCGCGCGGGATAGCAGGGATGGCGGGCGGGGGCGGCCCCCTGGCTGCCGCGCCTGGATGGGGAAGGGAGCTACCCATGGTACGTGAGGCATTCGATCAAGAGTTGCAGCGCCTGCAGGGTGAGGTACTGGTTCTGGGGAGCATGGTGGAGAACGCCATCACTGAGTCTGTGGAGAGCCTGAAGAACCAGGATGGGGAGGCGGCGCGCCGGATCATTGCGCAGGACCAGCTCATCAACCGACGTCGCTTCGAGATCGAGGCCGACGCACTCACCCTCATCGCGACCCAGCAGCCGATGGCGCGGGATCTGCGAACGATTGCAGCTGTTCTCGACCTCACCTCGGAGCTGGAGCGAATCGGCGACTACGCCAAGGGGATCGGTCGCATCACGCTCATGATAGGCGAGGAGCCTCTCATCAAGCCCCTGCTTGATCTCCCTCTCATGGCGGGCAAAGCTAGAGATATGCTGCACGACGCGCTCGAGGCCTTCGTTGGTGCAGATACCGACCTAGCCCAAGCCATTCCGCAGCGGGACGACGAAGTGGACGCACTCTACAACCAGATCAATCGGGAGTTGATCACGTTGATGCTGGCTGATCCCAGCAGAATCGGTCAGGCAAACTATCTGCTCTGGGCAGCCCACAACCTGGAGCGCGCCGCCGACCGGGTGACCAACATCTGCGAGCGCGTCGTTTTCACCGTCAGCGGCGAGATAGTGGAGATGGATGTGGAGACCAGGGGTATTGAAAGCCTGACCTAGAGCCGGCACCGTGCTGGACCAACGACCGATTCCCATAGCCCCAGGTTGTCTCGCGCGGCGCCTGCGGAATCTCCGTCCGGATCTGAGTACCACAACGGGAGGCCTTCCTTGACGAGTCACCCACTCACGATCGCAATTGCTCAAATGGATGTACCCGCTGGCCGGCCTGAGGACAACGTGGCTCGGGCACGCCACTTCGCTGCCGGGGCCCGCAAAGCCGGTGCCGATGTCCTGGTACTGCCTGAGCTCTGGCTTCACGGCTACGATCTCACGCGCGCGAAGGAGTGGGCCTCACCCCTCGGAGAGGGCGGCTTTGTTCAGATGGCCAGCCTTGCCCGTGAATACCAGCTCCATCTTGTGGGATCGATTCTCGAGCGCCACGACAGCGGGATCTCCAACACGGCTGCTATGTTTGACCGGACGGGCCGGCTCCTCGGCCACTACCGCAAGATCCACCTGTTCCGCCTCATGCAGGAGCACCGCTACCTGGTTGCGGGTGACCACGCTACCCTTTGCTCCACACCTTGGGGACTGACGGGACTCGGTATCTGCTACGATCTTCGCTTTCCCGAGCTCTTCCGAACCATGGCCTTGGCTGGCGCGCGGCTATTCCTGATCCCTGCCCAGTGGCCCGAGAAGCGTCTTGAGGCTTGGCTTCTACTCGCGCGAGCTCGCGCCGCCGAGAACGAGCTCATTGTCGCTGCCTGCAACCGCGTGGGTACCGATGGCGAGGTGAGCTTCCCCGGCCGCTCGATCGTCGTCGACCCCTGGGGCAATACGCTAGCTGAGGGCGACGACCAGGAAACCCTGCTCGTCGCGCAGGTCGACCTGGCCGAGATCGATAAAGTGCGCCGCTACCTCCCGGTCTACAGAGACCGCAATCCCGCCGCCTACATTGTCAAGTGAGCGGTCGATTCCCGGAAAGGACTGCGGCGCGAAGCAACGTGAGAGGCCGCTCGCACCCCGGGTCTGTGATGTGGCGCGGAGCGATTGGAGTGGTGCCGTTTGCGCAGCCAATAAGACCTTCGACAGAAAGGCATAACCTAGGACACTATCCATGGTCGACAAACACCTCCTGGCTCGCGCAGTCGCCATCGCGCAAGACGCGGGGCACATCGTATCCCGTGACTTTCCGCAAGCCGCCCTCGACGACGTTGCCTTCAAGGGCGAGGTGAACCCGGTCACCAGGACGGACACCGCCGCCGAAGCCCTCATTCTCGATCGTCTTAGCATCCTGTTCCCCGACCACCGCGTCCTAGCCGAGGAAGCAGGAGGCGACGACTGGCGTGACCCGGGGCCGCCTATATGGCTGATTGATCCCCTTGACGGCACCAACAACTTCGCCCACGGCTTCCCCCACGTCGGCGTTTCTCTGGCACTTGTGGACAACCAGCAGCCCGTGCTCGGCGTGATCCATGATCCTCTGCGCCAAGAGACCTTTGCCGCCACGTCCGGATGCGGGGCCACCCTTAACGGCGAGCTGCTCTCCGTGACCCGAGTCCAGCACCTAGCCGATAGCTTCCTGGCTACAGGCTTTCCCTATGACCGGCGCGCAGCGCACGACAACAATGTGCGGCGCCTAGACCACTTCCTGCGCCGAAGCCGGGGCGTCCGCCGGGCCGGCGCGGCAGTCCTCGATCTCGCGTACGTGGCCTGTGGGCGTTTCGACGGTTTCTGGGAGATCCGCCTGAGTCCCTGGGATGTGGCAGCGGGAATCCTCATCGTGCGCGAAGCTGGAGGCGCCGTCAGTGACTTCTCCGGCGGTGGCGACTGCCTTTCTGGCGTGGAGATCGTGGCCTCAAACGGCTGCATACATCAACAGATGCTCCAAGTGATCCATTTGGGCGCCTCCGCCCCACACCCGGAGCCCGTCGAGACAGGCCGTCGCTGATCGCTCTGCACCGCTTCGCGTGCCATGAGCCCCTCTTCAGCACTGCATCGCTTCCCCGGGGAGCGCCTTGTGACAACTGATTGCCTGGAAATGGCGGCTCTACACTGGCGCAAATCAGCGATCTATGGCACAATAAGAGGTTGGAGCCGAAGGGCTCCGCTTCTGTGTATAGGCCGCGGCGCGGCGATGCGCCATGGTTGCTCAATCAAGGAGACGACACTATGGCAGATTTGACCGAGATTCGTTGGCACGGCCGTGGAGGGCAGGGCGTGGTTACGGCCGGCAAGCTACTAGCTGAGACTGCGCTGGGCACCGGCCAGTACTTTCAGGCCTTTCCAGACTACGGTCCGGAGCGGATGGGCGCGCCAATCCGTGCCTTCACCAGGCTTAGTTCTCGTCCCATTCGCATCCACTCGCAGATCGATCGGCCCAACGTAGTGCTGGTTCTCGATTCCACGCTGCTGGGGACAGTGGCGGTGACGGAGGGTTTGCAGGAGGATGGCATCCTGTTGGTCAACACCTCGATGAGTCCGGGGGAGATACGTGAGGCCACGGGATTCCATACTGGCAAGGTCTTCACGGTGGATGCCAGCCACATCTCCATTGAGGAGATGGGGCGCGAGATTACCAACACCCCAATGCTGGGGGCGTTCGCGCAGGCCACCGGCATCTTCGAAATAGGAGACCTGGTCGAGGAGTTGCGGGCCTGGTTTGGCAAGAAGCTGGCGCAAGAAGCAGTCGAGGCAAACGTGCGGGCAATGTGCCGCGCGGCCGAGGAAGTCCAGCAGGGTTAGGAGATTGCAATGGAACTGAAGGGATGGCGGGAGATACCTATCGGCGGCATGATACTGGACGCGGGGAATGCCGT
>JASFVG010000248.1:0-7130 GCA_050049955.1 Anaerolineae bacterium
CTAGGGCATACTTCGCCGGCCTGGCTCCCATCAGGGTCTCACTTTGCACGTGCTTAACCGTGTTGTTCCACGACGCGTCGAGCTCGTGCAGCGGCGCTGTCCTGCCGTAGTCCTGGGCGCTCACCATGGGCCAGTAGAAGGCGATCGAGGACAGATAGTCGCATATGTGCGCCATACGCGCCACGTCTTCCTTCCTGGAGGGCCGGCGCTCGCCTGTCTCGAGGTCCACCGTCTCGACCCCACACCCATCCGTCGTGAAGTAGGTCGTACCCTCAGCGAGCGCCAGATCGCAGTCAGGATCCCGGGCCCCAGCCACAAACGTCCGAGGGCCACGCCCCATCGTCTCTTCCACCAGCGCCTTGGGGATCCTTACGATCTGTGTATCGAAGTCGACGTCGGCGCCGTGGTCCGCAAAGAGGGCCAGCGCCTCCTCGGACGGGAACTTCACACCGATCTCTGCCAAGATCTCAAGCGTGGCTGCCCGCATTTCGTCGAGCTGCTTGTCAGTCAAGAACTGGACCCGGTAGTCCGACCGAATCGGCGTGATTGGCGGACGTTCAACCGTCATCTGTGGTTTCTCCCTGTCGTACAATCCAGTCCTCCCCATTCGCCTGCTCCGGGCGAATCAGCCCCCAGCCGCCCCCTACCATGCTCCAGCCGCATTCGTAACTCCCCGACCCACCTTCTCCACCATGCTCCAGCCGCATTCGTAATCCACCGTCCCCCCCAACCGCGCTCCAGGCGGATTCGTA
This sequence comes from Anaerolineae bacterium, assembly GCA_050049955.1. Classification (GTDB taxonomy): domain Bacteria; phylum Chloroflexota; class Anaerolineae; order B4-G1; family B4-G1; genus SKLM01. The sequence continues at coordinate 753 of JASFVG010000248.1, forward strand.
ATCCGCCGACTCACCTTCTCCATCATGCTCCAGCCGCATTCGTAATCCGCCGACCTACCTTCTCCATCATGCTCCGGCCGGATTCGCAATCCGCCTGCGCTTCCCCTACACCTCCCCCACTTCCGTCAAGACCTTGTACGGATCCAGCGCGTCCCGCAGCCCGTCCCCGATGTAGTTGACCGATATGATCGTCACGAAGATCATCAAACCGGGGAAGACGGCCAGCCAGGGATGCGGCGAGAGATGGGCCTGCGCATTGCTCAGCAGGTTGCCCCAGCTCGGCGTGGGCGGCTGGATACCCAGCCCCAGGAAGCTGAGTCCCGACTCCTGCATGATGGCGTAGCCCATTTCCAGCGTCGCCTCCACAATCACGGGGCTCAGCACATTCGGCAGGATGTGCCGCACAATGATCCGCGCGTGGGACGCGCCCACGGCGTTCGCCGCTAACACGAACTCCCGCTCCCGCACGGCGAGGAAACCCGCCCTCACCAGGCGGGCCGTGGTCATCCACGACAGTATCCCGATCACGACCGCAATGGTCATGGGGCTGTCCCTCTCGAAGAACGGCAGCTCCGTCTCGTAGAGTATCGCGCTCAGCAAGATCAGGACCAATAGCGAGGGAAGTGTCAGTGCACCATCGGTGATACGCATCAGCACGTTATCCACCCAACCGCCGCGGTATCCGGCCAGCGCCCCCACCGGCACCCCGATCACCAGCGTGATCGCCACCACCATGGCCGCCACAAACAGGGAGATGCGCCCGCCGTAGAGTACGCGCGTCAGCATGTCCCTGCCCAGGGGATCCGTTCCCATAGGATGCTGCCAGGAAGGAGGCTCCAGCCGATGCGCCATGTCTGACTTCTCTGGGTCGTAAGGCGATAGGTAGGAAAAGACGCAGGCCAGCACCACAAGGATGAACACCACCGATCCCGCCACCGCCCCCGGATGGCGTATGAACTGGCGCCAGGTGTCAGCAACCAGTCCTTCCTGCCGCTGCAATGCCACTCGAGACGCGCCCGATCCTGAGTCCGCACCAGCAGCCCCCGGCTCTCTCATGCCTTCTCCCCTAATCGTAGCGGATCCTCGGGTCGAGGAAACCGTAGATGATGTCCGCCATCAGGTTTGAGAGGATCATAATGCCTGACGAAATGATCAGGATGCCCAACAGCGTCGGGTAGTCCCGCTGCATGGCAGCCTGGTAGTACAGGCGTCCCATGCCGGGCCAGGCGAACACCATCTCAATAAACACGGACCCGCCAAACAGATAGGGCAGATCGACCGCGTACATCGTCACCAGTGGTATCAGCGCGTTCTTCATCGCGTGCCTGAACAGGACCAGGCGCTCCGCAAGTCCCTTCGCCCGCGCCGTGCGGATGTAGTCCGCCGGAAGGACCTCCAGCATGCTGGAGCGCAAGAAGCGCGAGTACCAGGCAACCCAGCCGACCGCCCCGGCAGTCACCGGTAGGATCAGATGCTTGATCCGGTCCCCGATGGAGAAACCGCTCTCCAGTGTGTACATCCCGCCGGCGGGAAGCAAGGGATCCCCCGTAAAGGGGTTGTCGAGACGCGCGTAGAAGACAAGGATCAAGATGAGCGCCAGCCAGAACTCCGGGATGGCCTGGCCCGCAAAGGACAGCGTGGTCACAGCCACGTCGAAGATGGAGTATTGACGAACGGCAGAGATCACCCCTACCGGTATAGCGATAATGGTGAAAACGACGAAGATGATGCCCATCAGGTAGAGTGTCTTGGGCAGCCGCTCCCCGATCTCGCCGAGTACAGGCTGCCGGGTGCGGAAAGAGAACCCAAAGTCGCCGCGCAGGATACCCCGGCGCTCGCCCCGACTCTCGGCCACGCCGTCTCCGTCCGCGTCGACGCGCATCCAGTCGTTACCAACCAACCAGACGACGTACTGGACCGGGACAGGCTTGTCCAGCCCGAACTGCCGCTTGAGCTGCTCCCGCTTCTCAGGCTTCATCCGTCGTGACTGGCCATGTCCGGCCAGCGGGCCGCCCGGGGCCAGGTTGACCAGCCCGAACAGCACGACGCTGATCAGGAACATCATCGGGATCGCCTGCAGCAGCCGGCGGACGATGTAGTTGATCATGTGCCCCCCTAAGTGCCAGGCTAGAGAAGCTCAGGCGAAAGGGGGACGGCATTCGGCCGTCCCCCTTTTAGCAGCTGGAAACCGCTACTCCACGACGACCCAGTCAGCGACGTTCCAAGTGATCAAGTCGTTCCCGTTGTGAACGACGCCGCTTATCCGTTTGTTGAAGCCCGTGGCATCCGTGGAGGCGAACAGCGGGATACAGGGTAATTCCTCGGCCAGGATCGCAGCCATGTCGCAGTACAGCTCCAGGCGGTACTCCTCATCCAGCGAGTAAGCCTCATCCAGCAGGGCGTCGAAATCCTCGTTCGACCAGCGCTCGACGTTCCACCCCCAGTCCGGCTCCTGGCCGTCGGTGTGGAAGTACGACCACAGGAAGTCGGTGATCTGCGTGCCGGGATAGCCATCGTCCCACATGTTGAGCTCGAAGTTCCCAGTCTGCTCGAGCCCGCCGGCCTCATACGTGTCCCATAACACGGCGCCCTCGACGACGCCCAGGTCGGTCGCCATGCCCAGCTCTGCCAGGTCCTCAGCGATAAGCTGGTGGGCCAGTTCCAACGTCTCTCCCCACTCACCATACGTGAGGAACTCCGTCTCCATCACGTAGCCCTCTTCAGCACCCGTCGTGCAGCCGTGGCACTCGCGCACGCCGTCGTCGTCGGTGTCCGTCCACCCAGCCTCCTCCAGGAGCGCCTGGGCGGCCCCCAGATCGTATTCCGGCTTGGGAACATCGCACGTCCACGGCTCGCGGTAGAAGTCCGTCCACACCGGGACCACGAGACCGTCCTCTCCCCATACACCCTCGACGATGCCATCCACGTCGATCGCCATCCGCATGGCCTGGCGCACCCGCACGTCGCTGAAGATGGGATGCGGGTTCTCCACCGAATCTATGCTCCCCTTCGCTGCCTGGTTCGGCCACAGCCGAACCAGCCAGCGGCCGAACGTGGAGAAGCTAACGTCGATGTGATCTGCTTCCTCGTAGGCATCGAGCACGTTCTGGATGATCCAGAAATCGACGTCGGCCTCCCCCTGGAGCAGCATCTCCTTGCGAACGGACTCGTCCGGGACGATTCTCATGAAGATCCTATCGATCCCCGGCTTCCCCTCCTCGTAGTAGTCCGGGTTGCGGACAAATGTGAGGTGGTCGCCCGCGACCCACTCCTCAAGGAGATACGGCCCGTTGCTCAGTGGCTCGTGGTTGCAGTCCCAGGTTGTCACCCCCTCGCCGGTGCAGTAGTGCTCGGGCCAGATGGCGAGGTAGTATCCGCCGAACTGCTCCTGATAGGCCGGGTAGACCGTGTTGTAGTGGACCAGGATGGTGTAGTCGTCGACCTTCTCGATGCTCTCCGTGTAGTCCATCCCGGGAACCCACGTCCCCGTGTCCGGGTCGGCCAGCGCCTCCCAGGTGAAGATCACGTCATCGGCCGTGACCGGCTCCCCATCCTCCCAGTAGACATCATCGCGTAGCTTCCACGTGACGTCCATCGTCCACTCTTCCTCGTCCAGCTCCACCATTCCGTTCTCCAGGGTAGGTATCTCCGTGGCTAGCTCCGGGTACACCTCACCGTTGGGTCCGAGGTCGGTCAGTGCAAGCAGTACCATCTCCTGCACCAATGCCTCGTATCCCGTATCGGTCACGGCATGGTTGAAGGACGGCGGATCCTCAAACATCACGATCGTGGCGCTGGTCTCTTCCACCGCCGGCGGTTCAGTGGGCGGAACTTCAGTGGGTGGAACCTCGGTGGGCTCTTCAGCGGGCTCCTCCGCGGGCTCCTCCGTGGGTTCCTCTTCCGCTGGCTCTGCGGGGGCCTCCGTCGGCACCGGCGTTGGCGCCGGGCCGCAGCCCGCGACACCAGTGAGCAATAGACCACCGATCAGAACTACCGTCCACGCCTTGAACATGTACTTGCGGCTCATCGTCTCGTTCCTCCTTCGTGCACCTCCGGTTAGACCCTGTCACATGCGGGTCACCACTCCACGCCCTGCTCCAATCGGGATTCGCGTATCGTTACCTCCTCTCCCCACTCGCGCCTGCGTCGCGACCAGCTCTCCATACCTCGTCCGCGCTGATTGCTCGGTCAGCCTATGTCGCGCCAACCAGCCCCTTGGCCAGGGCGACCGCGCTGATCGCATCCTTGGCAAAGCCGTCGGCCCCGATCTTGTCCGCCCAACTCTTGGTGACAGGGGCGCCACCCACCATGATCTTCACCTTGTCCCGAAGGCCAGCCTCCTCAATCGTCTGGATGATCCTCTGCTGTTCCGACATCGTCGTGGTTAGCAGCGCCGAGGCCCCGACCATCGTCGCTCCGTGTTCTGTGATAGATGCCTTTAGGGCTTGCACGAAGTCCTCTGCCGGCACGTCTGTGCCCAGATCGGTGACCCTGAAGCCATTGGCCGTCAGCATCGTGCCAACCAGCGTCTTGCCGATATCGTGCAGGTCTCCCTCAACAGTGCCCAACACGACATGTGCCAGCACCGCGCGGCCCGGTCCCCCCTCCGTAAGCGCCGGCTCAAGGATCGCCAGCGCCTTCTTCATAGCTTCCGCCCCGATGATCAAATCTGGCAGGAAGTACTCCCCTGTGGCGAATAACTCGCCTACCTCCCGGATGCCGGCCGTCAGTCCCTCGTTAATGCACGCCAGTGGGTCCAGACCTTGATCCAGGGCTTGGAGGGCCAGCTCCTCCGCCTCCTCGGGCTCTCCGATGATGACCACCTTGGCTAGCTTACCATACATCTCTTCTGACATCGTCTCCTCCTTAGCTGTGGAGAAAGTATCCTGCGCGATCTAGTTCAGCGCCTGTCCTGCAGCGTCGAGAATGGCCCTCAGCTCCGCTTGAGCGGCCTCTTCCAACGGTTCCGGCCAATGAGCCTTCAAGATCCGCCTCAGTGTCTCCCTGGCTCGCTCCCGCAGGCCTGGCGGAGGTCTGAGGTCCTCCGCCAGGCGCGGATGGGTCAGACTGGGCATCCAGATAGCCCGCAGATGACGACGGGTATGCTTGTGGGCCAGGAAATGGCCTCTTGGCCCCACTTCGGCAATCACGTCTAGCGCGAGGCTGTCCAGGTCTGTATCGATCCCCTCGAGAAGGACCCGGTTGATGTGATACACTTCGTCATCCATGATGATCTGCTCGGGCACCAGGAGCGTCGACGCCTCTAGCAGCCCACAGCCCGTGATCAGATCGGCTCCCGCCATAGGAACCAAGAGGGAATTGTAGACATCGTCCCGGCCCTTCTGCCAACTGCCCGGCTCCTTCGCATCCAGGCCAAAGGCGCCAGCGAGCGATGGCACCCCCCAGTCGTGCGCCAGCTGTACGGAAGCGGCGTTGCACAGGTACTTCTGTGGGATGCTAACCACGTATTCGGCTGTGTGGGGGTCCATGACCGACGCCAGGATCGAGTGGAACACGGGCGCGCCGGGCGCCACCAACTGCATCAACACCATGGCACTGACGACCTCCGCATTGCCTAGAACCAGAGCGCCCCCCGGCGTCGCCGGCGCTGTGGCCCCCATGTTCGGCATCGCCATGAAGCCGACCGGAATCCCGGCATCCGCATAGACCATCCCCGCCTCAATGCCCTCCTTGTCCTGAGCCAGCGGGGCGATAGTGCAGATCAGCACGGAGAAAGGCGGCCGCGCCCGCAACGCCTCCCTGCTTCCCGCAATCACCTCTCCCATGTGGACCGCGAACCGGGCTGGCCGCTCCCCCATCGCCGTCTCCGTCTGCACGTGCTTGAGGGTGTTGTTGAAACTGGCGTCAAGTTCGTGAAGCGGAGCCGTCTTCCCGTAGTCCTGGGCACTCACCATCGGCCAGTAGAAAGCGACGGAGGAGAGATGGTCTGCCACCCGGGCCATCGCGGCCACGTCCGCCTTGCAGGACGGTCGGCGCTGTCCAGTCTCAAGGTCGATGGCCTCCACCCCACAGCCGTCCGTCGCCATATGCGAGGTCTGCCCGTCAATAAGGAGATCAGCCTCCGTCGCCCGCCCGCCGAGCAGGTAGGACCGGGGCACGTGACGCATGGCCTCGCTCACCAATTCTGGGTGTAGCTTCACGACCTGGCGCTCAGCGTCGACTCTGGCGCCGTGCTCGGCGAAAACGCCTAGCGCCCGGTCCGAGGGGAAGCAAACGCCGACCCGATCCAGAATATCCAGCGTCGCCGACTGGATGGCCTCAACTTCCGTCTCACTCAGCACGGTCACGTGGAATCGCGGGCGAATCGGCACTATGTTCGGCATTTCGGATCCTCAGGCAGGACGTCGCGTGGTCGCT
>JASFVG010000249.1:0-7090 GCA_050049955.1 Anaerolineae bacterium
CTCGCCCAGGGCCGCGCCGGGCTGGTGTGCAACGGTCTGATCTCGCCCGCTTGCCAACGTCACGGGGAGGTAGAGATGGGCGCGGGCGCTTTGCGTTGGAGTGGGCGTGGCGGTCAGCGTGGGCGTTGCGGTGCTCGTAGGCCTGTCTGTTGAGGTTGCCGTTGGCGTGGCGGTTGGGGTTGGGGGCGTTCGCTCATCGGCAAAGAAGATGGTAACGGAGGCGGTGCTCAGTAGGTGCACGGCCCACCAGTCCGGCCCAACTGAACGGTACCCCTCGGGATCGGTCTCGAGGACGTAGTAGACCCCGGGGCGCAAGTCTACGCAGTGCGGTTCGCTGGCACCGTCGGTGTTGTAGTCGTAGACGGGCCATAGGATGGCGTCGTAGACCACGATCTCCGCGCCGGCGACAAGGGGCTCACCAGGGTCGCGCAACCAATCACGGTCGAGGTCCTCGAAGGCGAGGAAGCAGAGACTTCCCGGGAGCGGTGTGGCGGTGGGCGCGGGGGTGCTCGTAGGGGTGGCGGTCGGCGTGTTGGACGGCGTGGGTGTGTGCGTCGCTGTGGGCGTGTCGGTCGGTGTGGGCGTGTCAGTCGGCGTCTCGGTGGGCGTCGGCGTGTCGCTGGGTGTTGGCGTGTCCGTAGGCGTCTCCGTGGCGGTCGGCGTCGGTGTGTCGGTTGGAGTCTCCGTCGGCGTTGGCGTGTCACTGGGTGTCGGCGTATCGCTTGGTGTCGGCGTGTTGGTGGGCGTGTCCGTTGCTGTCGGGGTCGGTGTGTCGGTGGGCGTTTCCGTCGGCGTTGGTGTGTTGCTGGGCGTCGGCGTATCGCTCGGTGTAGGGGTGTTCGTGGGCGTGCCTGTTGCCGTCGGCGTCGGCGTGTCTGTGGGGGTGCCCGTCGGCGTACCTGTAGCGGTCGCTGTAGGCGTGTTAGTGGGCGGCAGCCCCCCTTGGAGAATAAGGTCGTCGGCCGGGGTGTCCTCAGCCGTGTCGACCGTGAGCTCGTCGGTGCCCTTTGCGGCGCCCTCGGCGAAGAGCTGAAGCTCGTCCCCACTGGCGGAGTATGTGAAGTAGGCACCGAGGCTCTGAGTGCGCACGTTCCCCAGGTTGGCGTTCCAATAGCCGCTGGAACCGGAGAGGGCGGACATCGGCGCTGCCTGGCCAGAACTGCCGCTCCCGTCGCCATCGGCAAGCGTGATATAGACGATCGTGCCACTGGCTGTGGTCGATCCGTCCGACTCGAAAACCTGACCGAACACCGAGTCCGACATGGGTATGCCAAGGGTTGGGCCGGTGGTCACCTGGTAGTGGGCCCCGCCGTTGTCGTCCGTCTCAGTATCTGACACGACATCGAAGTAGTAGGTCGTCTGCGCTGCCAGCTGCTGGACCAGCACGTAGTGGGTGTCGTCATTGACCGCAGAACCACGCGTGTCGTAGGCTGTCAGGCTCAGGCTCGACGGATTTGTGCCGTACTTGACGTGGCCGGTCGTGGAGCTGGAAGTGACCCAAGAAACGGTGAAGACGGTGTCGCGGACGTTGGTGATGGTCACGTCGGAGATGGTCGAGGTCCTGGACAACACCGTCCAGGGGCGCAGCCCGACAGCGCCGGCGGCGACAGCGCAGACGGTGAGCGCCAGCAGAGCGGCCCTCCGGTGGGGCGGCGCCCCCGGCACTCTACTGTCGGGCACCCACATGGCCTGGCGAGGCCTCCGACCGTGCCTGACCGCCCGGGAGGCTCAGCGGACCCAACGCTCGCTTCTGAGCCGAGCCTTCGCTTGTGCCAGCAGACGCGTCACCCAGGTCCACAAGCACCAGAGGCAGGTAGACGTCGGACTCACCAGTGGGCGTCGGCGTGCTGGTGGGCGTATCCGTTGCGGTCGGCGTAGGCGTGTCGGTGGGCGTCGCTGTCGGCGTATCGCTGGGCGTTGGCGTGTTCGTGGGCGTGTTCGTGGGCGTGTTCGTGGCAGTCGGCGTCGGTGTGTCGGTGGGCGTCGCCGTCGGCGTGCTCGTGGGCGGCTGTGCCCCGAGGATGAGATCGCCGGCCGGCGTGTCGTCGTCCGTGTCCACCGTCAGCGCGTCGGTGCCCTCCGCGGCGCCGTCGGCAAAGAGCTGAAGCGCGTCCCCACTTGCGGAGTATGTGAAGTAGGCATCGAGGGTCTGGGTTCGCGCATTGCCCAGGTTGGCGTTCCAGTAGCCGCCGGAACCTGACAGAGCGGATATGGGCGCAGCTTGCCCGGAACTGCCGCTCCCGTCGTTGTCGGCGAGCGTGATGTAGACAATCGCGCCACTGGCGGGTGTCGATCCGTCCGACTTGAAGACCTGGCCGTACACGGTGTCGGAGCTAGCCGGTAGAAGCACCGGTCCGGTGGTCACCTGGTAATGGGCCCCGCCGTTGTTGTCGGTTGCTGCTCCGGAGACAACGTCGAAGTAGAACGAGGTCTCATCGGTCAGCTGTGCGACCGTCACGTAGTGCGTGTCATCCTCGAAAGATGGACCACGGACATCGTACGCGGTCTCAGTTAGCGTAGTAGGCGTGCTCGCGTAGAGGATGTGACCAGTGGCCTCGCCGTCGGTTATCCAGGAGACGGTGAACGAGGTGGCTCGCACATTGGTGACCTGAATGTCGGAAATGGTCGTCGTCCTGGAGGCTCGGGCGTCCGATAGGGGCCCGATGGGTGCGGTCGCGACGAAGAGGATCGCCAGCCCCACAGTGCTCGCCCAGAGCACCGCCAACCTTGTCCGTACCGCCGTCCAGAATGTTTGCATCGCACAAGTCATGTGCAGGAAGCCAGCAGCTCCTACTGGGAGGCGGGCGTGACCTCGCCAGCAGACCCAGCCTTGAGGAGGTAGCCCCTCCCAGTCTCGATAGCGAAGTCGTTGAACGGGAGCCCACAGATGTGTCCCTCCCATCCACCGGCCTGCCAGCGATCGATCTCGAGAGCCGTCACGCCCTGGTCTCCGATTTCCGTGCAGAGGGTCTCCCCTGTGTAGGTGCCGGAATGGGGCACGCTCACCGTGTTCCACCCGATGTTGAGGTCGAGAGGGACGGCATCGTTCACCTGATAGCCGCCCAGTTTGAGTTGGCTGGCTACGTTGCTCCTTACCAGGTACGCGAGACCCAACTCGATAGGGAAGTTGCTGAACGGCAACCCGCAGATGTGCCCCTCCCAGCCGCCGGCGTACCAGCGGTCGACCTCTACGGCCTCACCGCCCTGGTCCTGGATCTCTTCACAGAGACCTTCAGCGTCCAAGGCGACGATCGGCTCCACGGGCAGAGAGATAAGGTTCCAGCCCAAGTCAATGCTGACCGTCTCCAAAGCCCCTTGGTCTGGGTAGGTCCCGTAGTCGACGCCCAGTCTGGTGATCAACTTGGTATCCGGGTCGAACAGATGGTGGTAAGTAATGCCACCTTCGAAGTTGGCGTCATTGAGGCTGTACCATGCCCAGCGCTGCACCAGGCGGTTGCCGTCGGCGGGGTAGCCCAGGGAGGAACTGGTGGCGGTAGACATATAGTCGAAGGTGGCATACAGATACGCCTTAACGCGAGCGTAGTCGTAGTTGTGGCCGGGGACCTGCCCGTAGAGAACCGAGTATTCTGAGATAATGAGTGGCTTGTCGCGCTGGCCTTTGTCCTTCATCCACTGCCGGAAGTCCAGGACGTGGTCCTCAAAGATGCCGATGTCATCAGCGTCCTGGAGCTCATACAGTCTCCCGGTGTACGAGCTTGCACCCGGCGGTACATCCGCCCCGTAGGAGTTTGCCACCTCCCGCAGAATCATGTTGTGGATGTTCCACACATCGACCGGCATCTCGGTCAGGTACAAGCTCTGGTACGTGTCCCAGACCGTGTCGAGGTATTCGAGGCGCAGCGGCGTAGGCTGAATCACCCCTCCAATGGCCACCTGCGCCGCATCGTCGGTGTCCTTGATCAGGTGGTACAGGTCGTGGTAGGCCTCGGCGTACAGCTCAGGCATCATCTCGTCCTGACCGCCACCGTCCCAGTCGATCCGGTCCATCTCGTTGCCGATCAACCAGAGAACCCCGGGGTTAGCCTGTGCGATGGAGGCGACGTCGCTCATGCTGTCGGGTGAGGTAAGGGTGTAGGTGTAGGGCTCCACGTAGGGACACGCGGTTCGGTCCCACGTGCGCTGTGGCCAGCACTCGGTCAGCTGATGGAGGCGCACCATCTGGACGTACTCCATCCCCGCCGGCTCGGGTGGGTTCAGATGTGCCCCCCAATCCACGTACCATCCGGCTCGGAGCTGTTCAACGTCGTATTGCTCTATGTCCCACCCGGCGACGCCGACGCCGAAGCGATAGCGGGCCTCGAGGGGTGCACGTGGCGAGTCGGAGCGGATCACCACAGAGGACACGAGGAGCGTGAACCCGACCAACAAGAGAACCATCGCGGTGCGGGTACGAGGGGTAAGACGCAGTCTAGGCAAGGTCAGCACGCGCTTCAGGTCCATTCAGATTTCCCTGGAAGGGCAGTCTCGCCGGGATCAATCGAGAGAGCGTGCTGCACACGGTCGACCCAGTGGCTACATGCACCGGAAACCCGAGAGATGAGCCCCAAGGAAAGCAAGGTGCTGGTGACCCGGCACATGAGCTGCCGATCACCAGCACCGCGCGAGCACCGAATAGCGCCCTTCTGACTCAGGCCTGATCCGTCGTCCCACAAACCCGGACCCGCTTTGGCCGTGTCAGTGGGCTCCCTGATGTTGTGCCCCTGACCCGGCCTTAGCCGAGCAGAGGCACTAAATGCAAGTAGCGCACGTGATCAGGCCGCGTGACCTCAGCCGCGGCGACGCCTCCAGGCCAGCCCGGCCACAGCACCTCCGAGGACGAGGGCGACGACAGCGGCAGCTCCTGGCACCAGCCAGTATTGCCGCCGGGAAAGCGTAGCCCCGCCGACTTCCTTGCACGGCTCAACACAGAGGCCAGCCCCACCCCAGGGTGGGGGGGGCGCGTCCGAGGGCTTGGCATTGTTGATCCCGTCCCCGTTGTCAAGGATTTTGTTGGCGTTGATATCCACAAACAGGTCGTAGGTTCCCGGCTCGCACTCGGGCGGAGGCGCCCAGATCAGCACATTCTGGAACTCGCCAAGCACGATGTTCACGGGAACGGCGTTCACCACTTCGAGAGGGGCTGAATCAACCGAGGTGGTCCCAGAGATCCACTCGATGTCGCTCGTGAGGTAGAGGGTGGCTGGCCCAGTGTAGCTGATCGGCTCAGTTCCCGTGACAAACCCTGACCCATTAACGTATATCGGCTCGTCACAGGCTCGGTAGCACGTGGGGGGGTCCTCGTCCGGCCAGACCTTGGTGGTCGTCTTTCGAAGTCGGTCCTGGTCAGGGGTGGCCCAGGTTTGGGGGACGGCAACAGCCAGCAGCAGCAGCGCCACCCCGATGGCAAGCAGCACCATCAATCCCCGGTGTGAATTGAGCACGCCAATGACGTTCCTTCTCTCGTCGGGCATTGCAACCTCCTTGCTGGTCCTAGGCTGGCTTCCCCCACCCTCAGACTATGAGAGTGTCCTGCGCCGCACCCCGGCCGGGCCTCAGCATCGCTCGGGCTATGGAGCCCACCGCGCCTCTGGCCGAGTCCGTCGAACATAGGAAAGCGTCCGAAGCTACACCTCATTATACGATAGGAGATGTGATCTGTCAAATCGAGCAGCACGTCGGGCAAGCACGAGGTGAAGGCGGGAGACTTGATTCGACAATGACTGCCGGGTGGGGACGTGTTCCGAAATGGCGTGGAGGATCGCGGACCCGCAGATTCCGTCAGCCGACGCTTGTGGATCCTTGGAAGGCACAGTAGAATCTCCTGGGGATAGTGACTTCCAGTAGGCGGACACGTGTAGCTTCGCACTGGTGTGCTGAGGCGTCTTTGGGAAACGGAGCAAGGTGAGGGCGATGCGCCGCCTCGCGCGCATAGATGATCTGGCGTGCCTGGCGCTTCTGGCACTGGTAGTAGGGGCCTTCTTCTGGCCCGTGTTCCTCCAGGGCGCGTGGATCCCTCGCGGCGGCGGGGACCTGGTCTCATTCCTCTGGCCCATGTACGGTTTCGCAGCTCGCAGCCTGCGATCAGGGATTGTCCCACTCTGGAATCCCCATCTGCACAGTGGTTTGCCGTTCGCCGCTGACAACCAGTCGGGGCTCTTCTACCCGCTGAACCTGCTGACCTTCGCGGTTTTCGGACCGCCGTCCTACGCCGTGATGCAGGGCCTCGTCCTGGTTCACATCTGGCTTGCAGCGGCCGCCATGTTTGCCCTGCTGCGCGGGCTGGGGCTGGGCCGGCCTGCGGCGGTCCTGGGCGGCGTTGCTTTCGGCCTCTCCGATCTGTTCGTAACCCACGTGGGCAACCTGAACCTCAACGCCACCGCGGCGTGGCTCCCGCTGCTGGTGCTGCTCACCCACCGAGCCCTCGAAAGGAGGAGCGCAGCGTGGGCCGCTCGTGCCGGGGCCGTGCTGGCCGTGGCAGCTCTGGCCGGCCACGGGCAGATCCTCCTGTTCCTCGGTCTTGTAATGGGGCTCTACGTTGCCGTTTTCCTCGCGAAGGACGCCCTAGTTCCATTGCAGTGCGCTGCCCCACGCCGCCGCTGGCGCCACGGAGGGCAGACGCTTGGCCTGGCGCTGCTGATAGCTGCCGTGGGCCTGGGCGGGGCAGCGCTGATGCTGATCCCGGCCTACCAGATGGCGGTACACTCCGGTCGCGGACATCTGCCCTATCAGGAGGCGACGCGCTATTCGCTCGCGCCGCGTGCGCTCATCGGACTGATTGCGCCGGGCTTCTACGGGCGCGGCCCGGCCAACTTCTGGGGTCCCTGGGACCGGGTGGAGGTAGGCTATGCGGGCGTCGGGGCGCTGGTCCTAGCAACTGTCGCGCTCGCAGGCTCCCTTGATTATGTCTGCCGTGGCCAGTCCCCTGGGCTGCCTGCAGAGGGAGGCTGCGCGGATCGCCAAAGCCGTTTCCCGCTTGCCTACTTCGGCGGGCTGATCCCCGTTGCCTTCGTGCTCGCCATGGGTCGGTACACGCCGGTCTACCGGATTGCGTACCGCCTCGTGCCGACACTTGACCAGATTCGGGCGCCGG
>JASFVG010000250.1:0-7035 GCA_050049955.1 Anaerolineae bacterium
CTAGTGGATGAAGAGCCGTACATCTAGGAGATCAGTTGTGGACCAACGACTGCCAGACACGGCATTTGAGTTAAGCACCTGGACGTGGGCGGATGTCGAGCCGCTCGTGCTCGAGTTGATTGAGCGTCGCCTCACAGCCAGCAGCCTAGAGGAGTGGCTGGCCGATTGGTCCCACCTGCGCTCCCTCGTGGAGGAGGTTTCCGCACGACTGGAGGTGGCCGCCGCGAGGGATACCTCGGATACCGCCGCCGAGGCACGCTTCAACGCGTTTCGTGAGGAGATCTACAATCCGGCGCTCGCCGCGGAGCAGCGGATCGTGCGGCACTTGTTGAACAGCGACCTGCCCGCGCCGCCCGGCTTCGAGACGAGCCTGCGTCGAATGCGGGCGGGCGCGGAGCTGTTCCGCGAGGAGAACCTGGAGCTGCTGGCAGAGGAACAGAGGCTGGTCAACGTCTACAACCGCGTCGTGGGCGCGCAGACGGCGCGCTGGGACGGCGAGGAGGTCACCCTGTACGAGCTCGAGGCGGAGCTCGAAAACCCCGACCGGGCGACCCGGGAGAGGGCGTGGCGGCTGCGGGTGGAGCGCCAGCGTGACGACAGGGAGGCCTTAGACGCGGTGTGGGGCGATCTGCTGGCCCTGCGGCACCAGATGGCACTCAACGCGGGGTGCCCGGACTACCGCACGTTCCGCTGGCAGCGCCTGCACCGCTTCGACTACACGCCGCAGGATGGCGCGTGCTTCCGCCAGTCGATTGAGAGGGTTGCCGTGCCAGCTGCCTGTCGCATCCACGAGCGGCACCGACGCTGCCTCGGCGTCCCCGTGCTCCGCCCGTGGGATCTGGAGGTCGACCCGCTGGGCCGACCGCCCCTCAAGCCGTTCCAAGACACGGGGGAACTGGAGCGGAAAGCGACCGCCGTGTTCGACCGCATCGATCTCAATCTAGGCGCGACGTTCGACCTGATGCGGCGGGAGGGGTTGCTCGATCTGGAGAACCGCAAGGACAAGGCCCCCCACGGCTGGTGCATGACGTACCCCTTTGTGCGGCAGGCCTTCATCTTCATGAACGCTGTCGGGTGGCAGCGTGACGTAATGATGCTGCTACACGAGGCGGGTCACGCCTTCCACGTCTTCGAGATGGCGGGGCTGCCCTACTTCCACCAGCTGGAGGTGCCGGCGGAGTTCCTCGAGGTGGCGTCTATGGCTATGGAGCTCCTCGCGGGTCCCTATCTGACCGAAACCGAGGGAGGATTCTACACGGAGGCGGATGCGGCCCGGGCGCGAGTCAAGCATTTGGAGGACGCGATCATCGTCTCCTGGCCCTACATCGCCGCTATGGATGCCTTCCAGGATTGGTCCTACAGGAATCCGGACGCGGCAAGGGACGGGGAGAGATGCGGCGAGGTGTGGGCCGAGATCTGGCTGCGTTTCATGCCCGGTGTCGACTGGAGTGGACTTGACGACGCGCTGCGCCTAAGCTGGCAGGCGATCCCCCATTTCTTCGGATGGCCCTTGTCCGGGATCGAGTACGGGATCGCGCAGTTAGGCGCGGTTCAGGTCTGGCGGAACGCGCTGAAGGACCAGGGGACTGCGCTGGCGCGCTATCGAAGGGCGCTGTCGTTGGGGGGGACGGTTTCAGTGCCCAAGCTGTATGAGGCGGCAGGGGCGCGGTTTGCGTTTGATGTCCAGACGTTGAAGGAGAGTGTCTTTCTGATGGAGAATACGATTGCCGCGTTGTTGTAGGGGGGAACGACAACGACTGAAGTCGCTACTACCATAATTGGCTCGCACCACCACGGTTTACCACTCCGTCGTTCGGACCCCTTTAGCAGTTCGTGGAAGACGACAACGATTGAGGTCGTTGCTACAACGTCGGGATCGACGAAGACGCTGTAGCGCGCCAGGGGCAGGTGGTGGACTTGACACGGCCGGTTCGTAGGGGGTATACTGGCGAACACTGACTCGTCAGTGGGCGTCGCCGCACAGCGAAAGGGCGGGGTCGGCTCATAGGGTGAGAGGGTGCACATGGAGAATAGAGGTCGCCAGGAAAGGGAAACGCTCCACCTGATCAACGCGATCAACCACGCTGCGAATCAGGGGGCCAGCCTCCAGGAGATCATGGACCTATTCTGCACCAAGACCGGGGATCTCTTCGACGCCAACGGGGCGACGCTCTATCTGCTCGACAAGCGCAAGGAGTACCTGGTTCCCCAGAGCATCTCCCTGCCCCCCTCCCTGCTGGGACCAGTCGAGCGCGTGATCGGTAGGAGCATCCCAGAGATCAGAGTCCCCGTGAGCCCGGGCTCCCTGTACCACCGCATCCTCCACGCCGGCAAGGCTCAGATCATCGACGATCCCAAGACAATGCAGCAGATGATGGCGGAGCACACGCAGAGCCAGACCATGCGCAGGCTCGTCCCGGTCGTGGCGCGGACCCTGAACTACGGTTCCGTGCTCAGCGTCCCCCTCGCGGTGGAGGGGGAGGTCCTGGGCCTGCTGGACATGGGCCGCAGGGGGCCGTTCACGCAGGAGGACCTGAAGCAGTTCGAGGTGCTGGCCGAGCAGTTCACGGTGATCATCAAGCGCAAGCAGGACGAAGCCAAGTTGAGGCGTTTGCAGAAGGAGTGGCGGGGGATCTTTCAGGCCATCGGCCACCCGACGGTGATCCTCGACCCACAGCACCGCGTCATCGCTGCCAACAGGGCCACCGTGAAGGCAGCGGGCATCCCCGCAAAGGAGCTGGTGGGACGCAAGTGCTACGAGGTCTTCCACGGAATCGGGGAACCCCCGCACGCGTGCCCATTGAAGAAGATGCTCTCATCCACAACCATGGAGATGGTGGAGATGACGATGGCCGCCCTTGACGGCACGTTCCTGGTCTCCTGCACACCGGTGCTCGACGACGCCGGCCGGCTGGAGAAGGTGATCCACGTGGCCACGGACATCACTGCGCTGTTGGCTGCGCAGCAGGCGCTCCACGAGAGCGAGGCGCAGTTGAGAAAGTCCCAGGAGATCGCCCACGTGGGGAGCTGGCACCTTGCGATGAATAACGGGGGAATGACGTGGTCCGACGAGGTGTACCGCATTCTCGGCCTGCAGCCTAAGGAGGTCGAGGCCACCTACGCCGCCTTCCTGTACGGCATCCATCCGGATGATAGGGAGATGGTGGACCGCGAGATCAAGTCCGCCCAAGAGGAGCGCCGACCTTACGAGATCACACACCGGGTGCTCCATCCGAGCGGCGCAGTCCGCGTTGCTCACCAGAAGTCTGAAGTGTTAAGGGACGAATCGGGCGAGGCCTACGCTTCCGTCGGTATCATCCGGGACATCACGGATCGTGTCTTCGTGGAACGGGAACGGGAGCAGCTGTTGGAGCAGATCCGTGACCAGGCGCGGCAGCTACAGGAGGTCATCAACTCGGTCCCCGAGGGAATGCTCCTTCTCGACGCCAACGGCTGGATTATGCTCGCGAACCCGGTGGGCGACAGGTACCTGCACGTGCTGGCAACGTCCCCGGATGACACACTCCCTTTCTCGCGCACTGAACAAGCTCTTCGCCGCCTGGGCGACAGGCCGTTTCCAGAGCTGTTGGAGCCGCCGGCCGAGGGGCTCTGGCACGAGGTCCGGGCCCGGGGCCGCACGTTCGAGGTCGTCGCGCGCCCCACTGCACGGTCTGTAGGGTCAACGGCTGCGGTCGGCGTGGAGGAGGAGACCAAACCGGAGTCGGAAAACTGGGTGATGGTCATCAGCGAGGTGACCCAGGAACTTCAGGTGCGGGAGCAGCTTCGTCGGCAGGAACGGTTAGCGGTCGTGGGCCAGCTGGCCGCTGGCATCGCCCACGATTTCAACAACATTATGGGCACTATCGCCCTGTACGCCAGTATGGCGGCGCGGTCGGAGCAGTTGTCCGAACGAGGACAGGAATGGATGGCGACGATCGACGACCAGGCCCAGCGGGCCACCAGCCTGATCCAACAGATTCTCGACTTCAGCCGCCGCTCCGTGCTGGAGCGACGACCCATCGACCTGCTGTTGCTGGCGAAAGAGGAGGTCCAGCTCCTGGAGCGTACCCTTCCCGAGCACATCAGCATCGACCTGACGTACGGTCACTACGAGTACACCGTCGATGCCGACCCGGCCCGCATCCAGCAGGTGGTGACAAACCTGGCCCTTAACGCGCGCGATGCGATGCCCGACGGCGGACGCTTGCACTTGGCGCTGGAGCGGCTCACGGTTGAGCCAGACCACTCGCCTCCTGTGCCCGAGATGGAGGCCGGCGACTGGGTCGTCCTGAGGGTCACCGACACCGGAATCGGTATTGCTCGGGAACATCTGCCGCACATCTTCGAGCCCTTCTTCACCACGAAGGAACCGGGAACGGGGGCCGGCCTTGGGTTGGCCCAGGTGCACGGCATTGTCGGCCAGCACGGAGGGCACGTGGACCTGACGACAAACTTGGGCAGGGGGACATCCTTCACGATCTTTCTTCCTGCGCTACCCGTGCGCGCGCCCGCGTCGCCAGGACCCTCGCCGGTCGAGCTTGCAGAGGGGCAGGGTGAGACGGTCCTCGTGGTGGAGGACGAGGCGACGCTGCGGGGCGCGCTGGCGGAGACGATCAGATCGCTGAACTACCGCGTTCTCGAGGCCGGAAACGGCATAGGGGCACTGGACGTGCTGCAGCGCCATAACGTTGCCCTGGTGCTGAGCGACGTGATCATGCCCCGAATGGGCGGCATCAGCCTTCTCAATGTGATGAGGGAGAGGAACATCAAAGTCCCGATGGTGCTGCTGACGGGGCACCCGATGGAGGAGGAGCTCGAAGAGCTCCTGGCCAGCGGGCTGAGCGCCTATCTGCTGAAGCCGCCCAGAGTGGAGGAGCTGGCCGACCTGATGGCTGAGCTGCTGGGTGGAACTGGCTGAATCGCCGCGCGGGCAGGCCCCTGGGGAGGTGGTATGGTCGAGGTGTACGTAAGCACCGACGTTGAGACGGACGGCCCGATTCCGGGGCCCCACTCAATGTGCAGCTTCGCGTCAGCGGCCTATCTGGCGGACAAGACTCTTCTGGACACGTTCTCAGCAAGTCTCGAGCTCCTGCGCGGGGCATCAGGGGACCCGGAAAGGATGAAATGGTGGCAGGCGCATCCGGAGGCTTGGTGCACTTGCCGGACGGAACCGCGACCGGTTCAGGAGGTCATGCAGGAGTACGTCGATTGGCTCGAATCCCTGCCGGGGACACCCGTCTTCGTAGCGTATCCCATGGGGTTCGATTTCGGGTTCATCTACTGGTATCTGATGCGCTTCGTCGGACGAAGCCCTTTCTGGCATCACGGCATCGATATCCGAACCTACGCGATGGCGATGATGAAACGCGGGTACAAAGCGTCGGCGAAGGAACACTACCCCGTGCGCTGGTTCGACGATCTACCCCACACGCACGTGGCCCTGGATGACGCAATCGCCCAGGGCGCTCTGTTCTGCAATATGCTGAACGAGAACCTGCACGGCCAGGTACCTAAGGAGTAGGCCTCACGGGGCTCGAACGAGGGCCTGCTCAGGGATCCACATACACCATTTGTCGTAGACGGCGTACGATGACCGTGCAGAGGGAGGATCCCCAGCACGGTTCTTTCTTCGTATGAAGGCTCCCCCTTTCTGCCGATGACGGCGCCCGTGCGCTGGTGTAGACTAGCACCCAATAGCCTTGTGGCGATCCCTCAGTGGCAGCCGAATGGCTGAGCGAGGACTGCGCCACCATAGCCAAAGGGAGGAAGAGCATGATTATCACGACCACACCTACGGTTGAGGGGCACCCGGTGGAGCAGTACCTGGGGGTGGTCACCGGCGAGGCCATCCTGGGCGCCCACATCGGCCGCGATATCCTGGCAGCCTTCACGGACATCGTCGGTGGGCGGTCGGCGGAGTATGAGGAGGAGGTCCGGAACGCCCGCGAGGTAGCCCTCGAGGAGATGGAGTCCGAGGCGAGACGGAGAGGGGGCAACGCCGTGGTCGGCGTCGATATCGACTACGAGGTGATTCGCGAAGGGATGATCATGGTGTCCATCAGCGGCACCGCCGTCCGGATTGCCTGACGGCGCCGGGGCTGCTGGAGGCAACAGATCGCAAGCGGTTACTACCACAGCTGTCGCAGCCGGTCTACGGCCAGCGCGGAGAACGACCGCCTCGGGGGCGGTCGTTTTGTCGTTGTACAGATCCCCTTTTCCACCGATGACACGGCGTGAAATGTGCAGTAGACTAGCCGACTGGGCAGCAGCTGCTGCCGCGGAGCGCTGAGGAGACCTGGAAAGGAGAAGGGATGTCTTCGGATTCGGGACAGAACGGTGGATCGAACAAGCGTGGCAGCGGCCAGACGACGGGCGGCACGTTGGGTGCCGGCATTGCCATCGGGGCAGGGCTGGGCGTTGCCCTCGGCGTGGCCTTCGACAGTCTGCCCTTGGGAATCGCGATCGGCACAGGGATAGGGGTCGCCATCGGGACAGCGATGGAGCAGGGCCGCGGAGGCAGGCTCAGTGACAGTGACCCCACTCGGATCAGGAGCGCGTGGGTCGCGATCGGCGTGGGATTGGCGCTGCTCCTCGGGCTGGTGGGAGCATTCGTCGTCCTGAGGTTGCGGTAGGGGCGGCGGCCGCGCCCGGCGGCCGCCAAAGGCGGTTAGCAAAACCGCCCTACACCGTCACGGCGCCTCCCTCAGAGCTCCACGCGGACCCGTGATCCGCGATCCCCCCGCCAACATGCTCGTGGCTGGGAGCGCGTATCTCCTGGCAGCGGCCAAAGGCGGTTAGCAAGACCTCCCTACTGTGGCTGTGTTGTCGGGCAACTCGGGCCGACGCACGCGGATCGTGGGTCCGCTGCGAGCACCCATCTCTTCCACTGCTCAGGGCGGATCCGCGATCCGCCCGAGCGCCCGGTCTGAGGACGCCGTTCCACGGGTGCGCACAGCCCCAACCCCGCTCCAAGGGAATCGCCAGATCGCCGGCTTCGCCAGTGCCACCTCTTCTCGATCACCAAGAAAGCCGCTC
>JASFVG010000251.1:0-7006 GCA_050049955.1 Anaerolineae bacterium
GGGCGAGCGCCGCATGGTCACCATCCTCTTCTCCGACGTCAAGGGCTCCACCACGATGGCCGAAGATCTCGACCCCGAGGACGTGATGGAGATCATGGACGGCGCCTTCGACGTCCTCATCGAGCCCATCTACCGCCACGAGGGCACCCTCGCCCGCCTGATGGGCGACGCCGTGCTCGCCTTCTTCGGTGCCCCCATCGCCCACGAGGACGACCCCGAGCGGGCCTGTCGCGCCGCGCTCGAGATCGTCGCGGGCGCTCGGGCCTACGCGGAGCAGCTCGAGCGCGAGCGCGGCATCCAGGGCTTCAACGTGCGGGTGGGGATCAACACCGGGCTGGTCGTCGTTGGCGAGGTGGGCTCGGACCTGCGCGTCGAGTACACCGCTATGGGCGACGCCATCAACCTGGCGGCTAGAGTGGAGCAGAACGCGCCCCCCGGGTCCATCCTCATCACCCACGACACCTATCGCCACGTACGAGGCGTCTTCGACGTGCAGGCCCAGGAACCACTGCAGGTCAAGGGCAAGCGCGAGTCAGTGCGGACGTATCTGTTACAGCGGGCCAAGCCTCGGGCCTTCCGCAAAGGCACGCGCGGGGTCGAGGGCATCGAGACGCGCATGATCGGACGCCAGGCGGAGCTGACCCGGCTTCAGGAAGCCTTCCACACCGCCGTGGAGGACGGCGATCTGCAGATGGTCACGGTCGTCGGTGAGGCCGGGGTCGGCAAGTCCCGGCTGCTCCACGAGTTTGACAACTGGGCGGAGCTCCGCCCGGAGACGTTCTACTACTTTAAGGGCCGTGCCCTCCAGGAGCTGCACAGCCTGCCCTATTCCCTGCTCCGATCCCTCTTTGCCTTCCGCTTCCAGATTGAGGACTCGGACTCGGTGGCAGTGGTTCAGCAGAAGTTGGAGCGCGGTGTTGGGCGCGCCCTCGGCGCGGGCGAGGAGGAGCGAGGGGCGGCCGGCTTCATCGGGCACCTGGTGGGCTTTGAGCTCGGCGAGAGCGCCCACGCAGAGGGCGCGCATGATGATCCCAGGGAGATCAGGGACCGGGCACTCGCCTACCTGGTCGGCTACTTCGAAGCGCTCGCCTCGGAGAACCCGGTGCTCGTGCTCCTGGAGGACCTCCACTGGGCTGACGACAGCTCGCTGGATGTGTTGAACCATCTGGCCCTCGCGCTTTCCGATCAGCCACTGATGATCGCCTGCGCCGCTCGCCCGGCCCTTTTCGAGCGGCGCCCGCACTGGGGCGAGGGTCAGGCCTTCCACCGCCGTCTGGCCCTCGAGCCGCTCACCAAGCGGAACACTCGCCGGCTCCTGGGCGAGATTCTGCGGAAAGTGGAGGACGTTCCCGACACCCTCAGCGAGTTAGTGGTGGCCGGCGCCGAGGGCAACCCCTTCTTCGTCGAGGAGCTCGTCAAGATGCTCGTCGAGGACGGCGTGATCGTCAAGGGGCACGAGCGCTGGCGTGTCGAGCCGGCCCGCCTGAGCGAGGTGCGGGTGCCGCCCACCCTGACGGGTGTGCTCCAGGCGCGCCTCGACCGCCTTCCGTTTGAGGATCGGACGATCCTCCAGCAGGCCTCGGTAGTGGGGCGGAAGTTCTGGGACCAAGCGGTGGTCCGCATCAGCGAGTCCGCGGCCGAGGGCGTCCAGCAGGATGAGGTCCTGGACACGCTGTCCGAGCTGCGGGGACGGGAGATGGTATTCCGGCGGGAGACGACCGCCTTCGCCGGCGCGCAGGAGTACGTGTTCAAGCACAACGTGCTGCGGGAGGTCACCTACGAGAGCCTGCTGAAGCGGCTGCGGCGAGTCTACCATGGGCTGGTGGCCGACTGGATCATCGAACAGGGTGGCGAGCGCGCCGTTGAGTATACCGGCCTGATCGCCGACCACCTCGAGCTGGCTGGCCGCAGCGAGGAGGCCATCGCGTACCTCCTCGAAGCGGGCGACAGGGCTCGGAGCTTGTACGCCCACCAGGAGGCGACCCGCGCCTACGAGCGCGCGCTGGCGCTCCTCAAGGAGCTGGGTGATGACCAGCGGGCAGCGCGCGCCTTGATGAAGCTGGGACTCGCCCATCACACCGCCTTTGACTATGCAGAGTCGCGTCAGGCCTACGAGGAGGCTTTCGCCCTATGGCAACGGGCGGCGCCGGCGGCAAAGGCGGTTGCCCTGCCGCCTGCACCCCACGCCCTCAGGGTCGATGGGCAGGAACCGCCGACGCTCGATCCATCCATCGCCAACGACTCCAATTCGCATATGCTCATCGACCAGCTCTTCAGTGGGCTGGTCGAGCTGACGCCTGAGATGGACGTCGTCCCCGGTGTGGCCCACAGCTGGGACGTGCTCGAGGGCGGCCAGCGGTACGTGTTCCACCTGCGGGACGACGTGCGCTGGAGCGATGGGGTCGCTGTGACCGCGGGGGACTTCGAGGTTGGTTGGAAGCGGGCCCTCGACCCGGCCACCGCATCGCCCACGGCCAGCCTGCTGCACGATGTGGCGGGCGCCAGGGCCTTCCACCAGGGACAGGAGCCCAGGGAGAGCGTGGGGGTTCGGGCCCTCGACGCAGCCACCCTGCACGTCACCCTGGAGGCCCCCACCGGCTATTTCCTCCAGCTCCTCACCCACTCGGTTGCCTATCCCGTCCCCCGCCACGCGTTGGCCGCTCATGGGGAAGCGTGGGTAGAAAGAGACAACATCCTCACCTGCGGGCCCTTCAGGCTCGAGGCCTGGGAACCGGGGCAGTCTATCGTTCTCTCGCGCAACCCCGCCTACCACGGCCGGTTCACCGGCAATGTGCGGCAGGTAGAGATCTGTGTGCGCAAGGCCTGGTCCACCCAGGTGGAGAGGTACGCGAGAGGCGAGATCGACACGTTGGAGACCTGGTATCTACCTCCGGCTGAGCTAGACCGCGCCCGGCGACGGCACCCCGGGGACTATGTGTCGGTGCCACAGCTCAGCACCATCAGCGTGGGCTTCGATGTGCGCCGGCCGCCCTTCGACGATTCCCGGGTGCGAAGGGCGTTCGTGATGGCCATCGACAGGGAGCGGCTGGCGGATGTGGTTCTCAGGGGCAACCACTTCCCTGCCACCGGTGGGTTCGTGCCACCGGGGATGCCGGGGCACTCGCCGGGCATCGCCCTCCCGCACGATCCCGACCAGGCGCGACGGCTCCTGGCCGAGGCGGGCTATCCTGCGGGCCGGGGCTTCCCCTCCATGCTCCTGTTGACGATGAGAGGGATCGATCCCTTCAACGAATACCTCCAGGGTGAGTGGCAAGACGTGCTGGGGGTGCAGGTCACGTTTGAGGCCATGGAGTGGGCACCATTCCTCGACAGGCTGGAGAGGGAGACGGCACAGATGTTCGCCCTGGGATGGGTGGCAGACTACCCCGACCCTGACAGCTTCCTCAGGACCAGTAGTCCCTTGCGCCATTCCGGGTGGCAAGATACGGAGTACGGTAGGTTGGTGGAGGAAGCCAGGCGCCTCACGGATCAGAAGGGGAGGTTGAAGCTCTACCGGCGAGCGGACAGGATCCTGGTAGAGGCGGCGCCGCTCATGCCCGTGCTCTACGTACGGATCCCCTGGCTGGTCAAGCCCTGGGTCACCAGACTCCCCACGTCACCGATCAACCGCTGGTTCTGGAAGGACGTCGTCATCGAGCCGCACTAGTGGCAGACCTGACAGGTCTCCCAACACCTGTCAGGTCTCAGGCCAACCCGACCTGCGCCAGGTGCGTTCAGGTGGTGGAACTCACAGATATTCAAGCTTAGGCAGCCGTTGGTTGTTGCGTGGGGCAGGGTTCGTGATAGAATAGCGCGCGCGGGGCACCGATGGTGGCTCGAGGCCTTCACCGAAGCAGGCGATCAGTTTGCGTACAACGGGGAAAGCGCAAGGAATGAGCGGATCGACGATCCGCGAGAAGCGGGAACAGTACTCGGGTCCCCTGTCAGACAGCCTGGAATCGATCGTCGCGGCGCTGGCGGTGAGGCCAGACGTTGACCGCGCGATCCTGTTCGGCTCTTACCCGGAGGGTCGCCGGGACCTGTTCACGGATCTCGACATCCTGATTGTCGTGGAATCGGAACTAGACTTCGTCTCGCGAACCGCAGAGATGTACCGGTACCTCTCCGCACCGGTTGACAAGAACCTGTTCTGCTACACCCCGGAGGAGATAGACCGCAACCGGGACCGCCCGTTCTTCCGACGGGTCCTGGAGCAGGGAGAGGCGATCTACGAAAGGGGATGACATCGTCGGGTAGAGGGCGGAGGGCCGCCTAGCCCGACCTTGCCGACCGCCAGGGCACCAAGAACGGCTGAAGCTCCTCCAGCGCATCCTATGCGCCTCCATGCAGGACGTGCCCGCGCTGGATTCGCAATCTGGTCGCCTCATCTGCTCCCCCCGGCTTCGCAATCCGGCTCCCTATCTACTCGCCCCGGGATTCACAATCCGGCCCCCTCATCTGCTCGCGCCGGATTCGCAATCCGGCGCCGGGCCGACGGTGTCCTCCCCCGCCCGTCTCGAGCGACGTCAGGAGAACCAGCGTGCAGGGATCTGAACCCGCCGCCCCAGCTCATCAATCGCCATCGCCGCGAGGCGGATGGGAACGGCACCAGAAGTTACGTGCTTTCGATGTGGTCGATGGCTTTGCTCCATAATCCTCGTAGCCACAGAGAACGCGCGCAGTTGTCGCCATCACTCGCCGTGGTTCGCCTTTTCCCCAACGCTCATCAGTGAGATGCCGAATGGCATCGGCATGGCGCGCTCGACGGTCTTCAGCAGAGGAACAAGGCGGTTGAACAGGCGCAGCTGGCCGGACGGCGGCGTGGTGTGGTGAAAGAGCCGGCCGCTGACAAACCAGCCGACGGCGCCGAGGGCGTTGATGTACTTCTGCTTGACCGGGACGAGGCCGGTCTGGCGCAGCAGGCGATCGACCCCGGTCTTGTCGTAGCGGCGGTAGTGACCGATGGCCCGGTCTATCGTTCCGTATAACCAATCGTGCGCCGGAAGGACCAGGACCAGCCTGCCGCCCGGCTGTAGGACGTGGTAAGCATTGCGCAGCGCTAACGCATCGTTCTCCAGGTGTTCCAGCACATTCAGGCAGAAAACGGTGTCGATCTGGTAATGCGCCAGGTCCAAGAACGCGTCGTCCAGCACGTCTGCCACCAAGGCCTTGACGTTCGGCTGGTCTTCGTACGCTCCTCGCAGGTAGGAGACGCTTTCGGCGGAGATGTCGGTGCCCACGTAGAGCTCGCTGTCGCTCAGGTGACTGGCAAAGTTGCCCATGCCACAGCCGATCTCCAGCAACCGGCACCCCAGGTACGGCCGGATCTCCTCGTAGAGCCACAGGTCGACCTGATCGATAAGGAGGCGGTCCTCCCTTACGTGCTGTAGGGCGTCCTCACTGAACTCCAAGTCGATCTCCTCGGGAACTACGATTGGGCATAGCCGCAGCGGCTATCCTGGGCCACAGATGGGGGTATCTCGCCACCAGATGATCAATCCCGCAGGCAGCGAAGAGGATCAAGAAGGCGTCGACGGGGAGTCGGTAACGCACGTTGGCCCAAGATGCAAGGTGGACGGACGTGTAGACCAAGATGAAGAGTCCCCACAAGAACGGCTGGCTTGCGCTCATCCTGAGGAACGCTGTCAGGCCCTCACGTCTGCACCGCTTGGAAGCTCGCACGGTATTGAGGGCCAGCCCGTAGAGCATCAACGGGAGGAAGAGGCCGAAACTGAGCACCCGGGCAGCGTTGCTTAGAAGCGACGAATCGGCGGTGGGCCAGAAGAGGAAGAAGACCGGGATGCGGCTAAGGCAGAGACGGAAGTACCGCCAGGGATCATCGAGAACGAAAGCCAGCCCGCGCCGCAGAAGCGCGCGGTCGAGCTCAGCCTCGTTGAGATGGCGCAGCTCGGCGGGGATCAGCTCCTGGTACGACAGGCCACGCTCGGGCGAGAGCACCGGTTCGAAACGGACTCCCTGGACGGGATGATTGCTCCAGAAGAAGGCGAAACCGGCGTTGCTGTTGGGGAGGCCGAGGACCCCGAAGACCTCATGGTTGCGCCACACCCAGGGCGCCAACACGGTGGCGGTGACGACTGCACTTAGGACCAAGGTCGGGATCACGGCACGCAGTTGCGAATGTCGTATGGCTACCCACACGATCCAGAGGAGCATGGGGATGAAGAAGAAGAGGACGACCTGACGCAACAGCAGCGTGATCCCCATTGCCAGACCCAACTCCATCCCAGATCCAAGCGACGTGGCCGATCGAGACAGCCGTTCAAGACCGGTCAAACCCTTCAGCGTCTCGACCAACCGCGCGACGACGTCGAAGGACCACAGAAGCGCCGTGATATAGAAGGCCTCTGTCATCAGCGAAGCGGCATAGTGGACGAAATAGAGGTAGACGGCGGCAATCGCGGAAGCGAATAACCCAACGCGCCGATTGGAGGCACGCATCCCAATTCGATACAGGAACAGCGGGGTGAGCAGACCGACGACAAGAGCCTGAAGCATTCGGCCGAGTAAGGGAGTGTGGCCAAAGATGCGATAGGTGAGGGCCAAATAGCCGGTGTAGAGGTACGACCAAAACGCTGTCGGCTGATTGGCCCGGGCATAGGGCCACCAGTCGCGATCAAAGCGGAACCCGTGGCCGCTTGCGACGCGTCGTGCCAGCATGTCATAGCTGATCTGGTCGTAGGTGCCGCCCCGGGTCTCGTCAAAGGCGCTGCCAAGATAGCACGCGACAGCGATACGGAGGAGGACGGAGGTCAGGAGGACGGCGGTGAGGACGTAGGAGCGTTTGCGGCTCACGGAAGCAGATCCCCACCTTTCCATTTCACCTTTCCGGGTCCGTGGTGTTGCCTGGTTCGAACAGCTCGCAGCCGGCGATGCGCCCTGAGCCCCCTATGCACCGCCTGCACCAGCCGGACCGTCAGGGGGTGGACGCCCACCACCGCGTAGATCGCCGCCACGAACGCGGTGTACAGAAAAGACCAGTGCGCCG
>JASFVG010000252.1:0-6985 GCA_050049955.1 Anaerolineae bacterium
CTGAGCTTGAAGAAGCTCAGGAGTTGCTGGAGATGGATAGCCTTGCGGACAAGATGCACCGGCTGATGGCCATCCTTACCCAGGAGGTGGAGGTCCTGGAGATCGGCCGGAAGATCAAGAGCGAAGCCCAGTCGGAGATGCAGCAGAGGCAGCGCGAGTACTTCCTGCGCGAACAGCAGAAGGCCATTCGCCGGGAGTTGGGCGAGGCCGACGAACAGATGGAGGTTGAGGAGTTCCGCCAGAAGATCGCGGAATTGGACCTGCCGGAGGAGGCCAGACAGGAGGCGGATCGGGAGGCGGATCGGCTAGCGAAGGTGCCCTCAGCATCCCCCGAGTACAGCGTCATTCGTACCTACCTGGACTGGCTGACCAGCTTGCCATGGGATGTCGAGACCGAGGACAACCTGGATATCGGGCACGCTCGCTCGGTTCTCGATGAGGATCACTACGACCTCGACGACATCAAGGAGCGCATCCTAGAGTTCTTAGCCGTGCGGAAGCTGCGGGAGGAGCGAAAGGAGGAGCTGGAGGCCCAGGAGACACGCGACTACATCCGCCGAGAGCGGGAGGGCGTCATCCTCTGTTTCGTCGGCCCTCCAGGGACGGGCAAGACCAGCCTGGGGCAGTCGATCGCCCGAGCGCTGGAACGTGAGTTCATTCGGCAATCGTTGGGCGGCGTTCGCGATGAAGCGGAGATTCGGGGCCACCGTCGCACCTACATCGGGGCGCTGCCTGGCCGAATCATCCAGGCACTTCGACGCGTAGGTTCGAGAAACCCTGTCTTCATGATCGATGAAGTGGACAAGCTGGGGAAGGACTTCCGCGGGGACCCGGCCTCCGCCCTACTCGAGGTATTGGATCCGGAGCAGAACTCGGAGTTCCGTGACCACTACCTGGATGTTCCGTTTGACCTCTCCCGGGTGATGTTTATTACGACGGCCAACCTCCTCGAGCCCATCCCGGCGCCCCTACGGGACCGGATGGAGATTCTGACGCTGTCGGGCTACACAGAGAAGGAGAAGGTGAGCATCGCCCAAGAGTACCTGATACCCCGACAGCTACGCGAGAACGGTCTGTGGGCTCACGAGCTGAGCCTGACCGACGACGCGCTATGCACCATCATCCAGGACTACACCCGCGAGGCCGGCGTCCGAAATCTGGAACGTGAGATCGGGAAGATTTGTCGCAAAGTCGTGACCCACATCGCCGAGGGGGACGACGAGCCGGAGGAGGTTACAGCGGAGAACGTGGCCGATTTCCTGGGAACACGCCGCTACTTCCCGGATACAGCATTGCGCACTCAGGTCCCCGGCGTCGCAACAGGGCTAGGCGTCACAGCCGCGGGCGGTGACCTGATGTTCTGCGAGGCTACGAAGATGGCCGGCAGCAAGGGTTTCACCATCACGGGTCAACTGGGCGAGGTGATGAGGGAGTCGGCACAGGCTGCCCTGAGCTACGTTCGTTCAAAGGCGGCGGATCTGGGTATCCCGGAAAAGATCTTCGAAGAGATCGATATTCACGTACACGTTCCGAAGGGTGCCGTTCCCAAGGACGGTCCTTCAGCCGGCGTGACCATCGCCGCCGCCCTGGCGTCGCTGCTCAGCGGGCGCCGCGTACGTTCGGATGTAGGGATGACAGGTGAGATCACGTTGCGCGGCGCGGTGGTTCCCGTCGGCGGCGTCAAGATGAAGGTTCTGGCCGCTCACCGGGCCGGGCTGAAGACAGTGATTCTGCCCAAACAGAATGAGAAGGACCTGGAGGATGTGCCCAAGGAGGTTCTGGACAGCCTGGATGTCGTTCTGGTCGAGAGAATCGATGAGGTCTTCGGCGAGGCCTTGGAGCCCGCCGAGGACGGTCAAGAAGAGGCGACCTGAGGGTGAAGACGATCGTCGTTGTCGATGATGATGAGGTCTTCGGGCGGCTCATGTCCACTGTTCTCGACCTAGAGGGGTATCGACCGGTTGTGGTCAAGGCAGTCGAACTCGTTGTCCCGACAGTGCGTGAGGAGGGACCGGCACTTGTCCTGATGGACTTCCACATCCACGATCAGGACACCCTGGGCGTTCTGCGAGAGCTGAAGGACGACGAGGCGCTGAAGGAGACGCCAGTGATACTGACATCAGGGTCAGATCGGTCTGTTCCGGTCCTGGAGGCGGGCGCCGACTCGTTCATCGCGAAGCCGTTCCGTCCTTCGGAGTTGCTCGCGGAGATCAGCGGGCTGATAGCGAGCAGCGAGCGTGAGGGCGGCGAGCATCGGGCACTGAGAGAGCGGCAACTGAAGTCGTGACCGCAACCCCGGTGGATGACTAGCGTCGCCACGACGAGAGTTGGCACTGCACCATGACCCCACAGCGAACTGTGGGGTTTTTCGCTACGTGCCGAGGGCTCGTAGGAGCCAGCATACCGAGAGTCCCGCGAGGATGGTCCAGAAGATGCTGCGCGTGCGCCAGGCAACCGCGGCGGCAAGGGCGGCTGCCCAGAAGGGTGGTCCCACCGACAACTCGCCCTTGGGTGCCAGGATAGGTGGCGCAACGAGTGCCGCGAGTACCGCCGGGGGGACGTAGCGCAGCCACCGTCTCAGCAGGGGCGAATCGGTGGCCCTGCTGCCAGTACCCAGGGCGGCGATCATCCCAAAGCGCGTGACGTACGTCACCGCGGCCATGCCCAGGAAGATCAGGAGCGTTTCCATGCCCTGCCCACCTCATCCAGCACTAACCCCAGCCCGCTGCCCGCGAGGCCAGCCAGGATCACGTGCCAGTTCCCTGACAGCACGAAAACGCCAAGCAGCGCCAGTCCTCCCGACGCCAGCGCGACCAGGACGCCTGTCCGGTCCTCCAGGAACGTCATAAGCAATCCGAGGAAAGCCAGCGGGAAGACCAGGTCGAGGCCGTAGCGACCAGGCTCGGGAACGGTGCTGCCCAGCAGAGCGCCCACCAACCCACTGACGGGCCATACCAGGTAGATCCCCAGGTTTGCGCCCAGGAAGTACCATCGGCTTCCCTCCC
Organism: Anaerolineae bacterium; assembly: GCA_050049955.1. Classification (GTDB taxonomy): domain Bacteria; phylum Chloroflexota; class Anaerolineae; order B4-G1; family B4-G1; genus SKLM01. The sequence continues at coordinate 3,006 of JASFVG010000252.1, forward strand.
CGCAATCGTACGCTGCGATGGCGAGGGCGTACGACTCGTCGGACATCCACAAGGCCAGGAGCGCTCTCCAAGGCAGCGAGAGCCTGCGCAGATAGGGGGCCACCGAGGCGCCCATCAGCAGGTGGCGCAGGTTGATGACGAAGGTGGTCAGAATGATCGGCACGGGGCCGCTGACGTCCCACATGCCGAGGGCCGTGAACTGGGCGGATCCGGCGTGGACGATGGCCGACATCGCCAGGGCCTCCCACGGGGTAAGGCCAACCTGGCGGGCCATCATACCGTACAGCAAGCCGAAGGCCACGACGGCTGGGCCCAAGGGCAGTGCGGCCAGAAAACCGCGGAGCAAGTCCCTCCTACTCATCCTATCCGGGCAGGTATGCATGCGCCGGGGCCAGGTACTCCGGATAGTAGGGGCGCAGGAACCGGCGGGCTTCGTAACAGAGGTGACACCCGTCCACGTACCGCGTGGCGGCGGAAAACCCGTGGCGAGCTGCCAGCCTCAACAACCCTGCGGGCCCCTCCGCGGCCAGTTCGCGAATGATGGGATGAGCGTCCGCATCGAAGTCGGCCAAGATGCGATCGATAGGCCGCTCGGCAGCGTGGCCCAGCGCCAGTCCGGCGCAGAGGTTGACCCAGCCATCGGGATGGATCTCCACGCCCGTGGGTGCCCGTAGATCCCCGCCAAGGTAGTCGGGCAGCGGACAACGGTCCGCTGCAGCCTCCTCCACTGGGATGAGGTGGCTCAGCTCGTCGGCGGCGCGCCCGACCATGCGTGCCGGCCCCCCGTGGACCGTGACGCCGGTCAGGTCGCAGAGCTCGCGCAGGCGAGCCATGTCGGCGAGGGTGCGTCGGTTGAAAGCATTCGCCATCTCTGGCTTGCCCAGGAAACGGTTGTCGATCTCGACACTGCCGTATTCCAGTTCGCGCGCTGCCGCGATCCCGATGCCGACCCGATGGAGAGGAACGTGTGCCTGGTGGAACGCGTCCACGCTGAACAGTACATAATCGAGGCCGGCCTGCTGCAGCCCGGCGAGCAGGCCGCGGGCCGTGGCTAGATCTGTCGCCCACGACCCGTTGGTGAAGACGTAGACCTGCGGGGCAAGCGAAGCAGCCAGCGGGAGGGAGGCCCTCAGCACGTCATAGACAAGAAATGGCTCGCCGCCGAACAGGAGAATGCCCTGTAGCGGCTGATCGGCCACAGCCCGCAGGTACATTTCGACCTCCTCAACGGTCATCGTGCTGTTCCGACCCGGCCCGCAGCGGTAGCAGCAGTGTGCACAGCGGCCGGTACAGTCATATGTGAGAATGATGTCCAGTCCTTCTAGCTCCATGAGTTCTCCCTCGGCTTTCCGGCTGCACCCGATCTGTCAGTCGTAGTGCGCGTAGGGGCACAGCGCCGGGAACTCATCCTCGCCCGGGGGATGGAGCCACCAGAAGTACCAGTAGAGGCTAGGGTGGCTCACCGGGGCTTGTGCGCTCTCCCCGTCGGCGGCCGTGCCTGTCTGACGCATCAATCTGACGCGCCAATTGAAGACCCCGCAGTTAGGCGAATGATAGAGCGTCTCGGGCACGACGAACCGTGTCTCGCGGGTGTCGAAAGTAACGACTGGCCAGGCTTCCCGGTAGGTGTAGGCGATGGTCACCTGGTAGTACTCGTTGTCCACTAACTTCTTGACCGGCTCCCACCGCAACGTGATGGAATCGTCCAGACCCCTGAATCGCGAAGCGAGGAGAGGGCTGATCAACTCCGGGCCAGGCAACAGGCGGACCAGGGGAACCGGCGCTGCGCCGGTGCCGGCGACATCGGGGTAGACCGCAAAGCTCTCCAGCAGCTGGCTGTGGGCATTGGAGGTCTTGGGCGGCAGCCGCACGATGGTCGCCAAAGCGTAGGTCTTGTCGACCCTCGGCGCGTGGAAGATGACCCAAGAGGTCTCCTCCCACGTGTAGGTGCTGCACGTCAATTCCCAAGCGTCCCACTGTTTGAATCGCCGCTGGTGGAAGGCTGTGATGGCGCGGACATCGCCCAAGTCGCCTATCTCCTCCAACAAGAACCTTCTTGCAGCTTCGGCGCTGCCCAGCCTGAAATCTCCTGCACGCCAGTGTACCTCCACGTAGTTCGCCGGCGTGATGTGCATACCCGGGAGGGCGCCACCCCAGCGGATCATTCCGTTCTGAGCATCCCCCCGCTCGGCTTGGATCTGAGGCTCGGCGTTTATGAGATTTGGTGGAGTCAACCAGAACCCGTATTTCTCGAACAGTATCTCGCTAGTGGACGCTACCACCGTGAAGCTTCCGTAGCAGTTGCCCTCGTCAGAGCCAGCCTGAGCGTCGGCGAGGATGTGCCAGGTGCCCGTCAAGGTGCGATGGGGTAGAATCCACGTTTCCGTGCGGTAGATGTCGCCGCTTCCACGGAATGCCGGCAGGCTCGCGACGGCCCTCTGTCGCGGGTCAAGCACGGTGCAGTGAACCGCGGCGTCATGCACGGCCTCGCCCTGAGCATCCGTAACATGGACGGTTAGCCTCGTGGACGCTCCCATTCTCAGCTGGGAACCCTGGTGCGGGTAGATAAGGTCCAGGTTCAGGGTGGAGCGGGGGGCTGCAGTCGCGGGTAAGCCGGACTCGGAAGCGCTCGACGGCGCCGAGACGGGCGTTCTTGGGCGTTCGATGACCCCGCTGCACGCGGATAGCAGCAGCAGGTATAGGACGGGACGCCTAACCCAGCGGTTCCACGCCCGGAAGCCCCCTTCGCGGGCAGCTTCGCGCTCGACCTGCGGCCGCGTCATGCGGCGCACGACTGACCGAATTCCATGCATAGGATGGTGCAGTTCCGAGGGCTTGCGGCCCATGTGGGGAGACTGGTTCGATTGACTGGGCGCAGGGCCGGCAGGCTAGGCTTGAGATCTCGGCGGAGTCCTCCTCTCAGAGTACCAGGGATCGAGCCCCTGGGTGTTGGCGCAGCGTCTCAGCTTCCGATACATCCCGCTACAGGTAGTCCTCGCGCGGGGGCGAGAACATCTCCACCGCCATGGCATCCTCAAGCACGCGGTAGCTGTGGGGTGCGCCGCCAGGGATGATGTAGCTGTCGTGCGGCTCAATGAGGGCCGGCGTCCCGTCCACCGTGAGCTCGAACATTCCCTCCACGCAGTAGCCCGCCTGTTCGTGACGATGGGCGTGGGTGCCCACGCGCTGTCCCTGTCTGAACGTCATGAGGGTGACCATCATGCGCTCGCCGACCGCTCCGACGAAGAAATCGACCCCCCGGAACGATCGCTGCTGTCTATCTGGACTCTTGACGATGGGCATTGTACGCGTTCTCCCTAGAACCTTATGACACCCTCGATGATCGGCGTCACCTGGCCACCGACCCGTACCTCCGTCGGTGCGCCGTCTGCGTGATCGACTTCCACCTTCAGGGTGCTCGGCCTGTTCAATTCGGCGCCCTGCTCACTGAGGATGGAGACAGTGGGCTCTGTCAGCGGGACAGCCGCGTGGTGAACCAGGTATGCGCCCAGCGCCCCGTTCGCACAGCCTGTGGCCGGATCCTCCCGCACGCCTAGCATCGGGGCAAACATGCGAACGTGGACTGTGGACTCAAGGCGTTCGGTCTCGAAGGTGAAGACCATCACGCAATCGGTTTGCGTGGCGCGGCAGGCCCGGTTGAGGGCGGTTGTGTTGAGGGCTCCCGCGTTGAGACGCTGGACCTCGGCAAGCGAGCGGACGGGAACCATCATCTGCGGGACGCCTGTGGAGACGACCTGCACCGGCAGGCCCGTGTCCAGAATGGCCTCATGGGTTAGGCCGAGGCCCGAGGCAAGATCGTTAAGGTCGTCGAGGACGGCGTGGAAGGAGGGACGGCCTTGCGTCATAACGACTTGAGTTACCTCACCGTCGACGACAAGGAGGTCGCCGGGCAGGACACCGACGCCGAGTTCGAATCTAACCCGCGTGTCGGGCTCGCGCAGGGGGACGCGCCCCAGGTG
>JASFVG010000253.1:0-6980 GCA_050049955.1 Anaerolineae bacterium
CAGCACACCCTCCTCCACCATTCGCTCAGCGCCGTTGCCGCCCTCCTCCCCCGGCTGGAAGACCAGCTTGAGCGTACCCGACACGTGCTCGCGGTGCTGAGCCATCAGCGTGGCCACTCCGAGCCCTATTGCCATATGCCCGTCGTGGCCGCAGGCGTGCATCAAACCTTGATTCTGGGAGGCGTAGTCCGTTTCATTCGCCTCAAGCACCGGCAGGGCGTCCATATCGAAACGGGCCATCACCACGGGGCCAGATTGTTCGCCCCTCAGCAACGCCACCACGCCGGTCCTGGCCACACCGGTTTCGATGTCGTACCCAAGTTCGCTCAGCGTGTCCGCGACGATTTTCGCCGAGCGGTGTTCCTGGAAGGCCAACTCCGGATGTCGATGGAAGTCTCGCCGCCAGTTGATCAACTGCTTGCGCAGAGCTTCTGCTTCCACCCTAGCCTGGGACTGTCCCAACACTCCCCTCCTTGCCTGTAGTGCCAATAGCTCTTTCGCATTGTACCTGATTGTCAGGGTAACCGCAATCCCCTTTTCTTCCCGCCTCCGACCCTACAGTACAGTCCGCCGGCGCGCAGGTCGAACCTCAGTCGTGGTAGAGGACGGCTACAACTGGGGATTGAAGGTTGTGCGAAAGAAGGGCTTGGTGTAGACTATGCCTTGGCACGACCTTCGGCCGGTCTCACCTGCTCCATCAGGTGACCGTAGGCCACGCAATGGTACGCTAACAAGCAAAGGAGGCACAAGATGGACAATCTGTTCAACCGAGTCATTCGCGCGGCGATGCTCGACACCGAGTTCTACAAGGAGGCAGAATCCGACAGCAGTCTGAATCAGGAGGCCTTGATCGTCGTGGCGATCGTGTCTGTTGCTGGCGCCGTCGGTGGCTTCATTGGAGGACTGATTGGAGGGAGCTTCGGATCCGCTCTACTCGCCCTCATTGTAGCCCTGGTCATGGGGATTGTGAACTACTACATCTGGGCCTACGTTACCTATTTCGTGGGCACGAAGCTCTTCAACGCCGACGTCGACGCAGGCGAGATGCTGCGCGTCCTGGGCTATGCCAGCGGGCCTCGGGTCTTGAGCATCGTCAGTTTCATCCCCTGCATCGGTTGGTTGATCTCTCTGGTTGGCAGCATCTGGGCGCTGATAGCCGGATTCATCGGATCCCGGGAGGCTCTCGATCTCGATACGACGAAGACCATCATCACTGTGGTCGTCGGGTGGCTGATCGTCACTGTCATTGGATTCGTGGTTCTTGGGATCCTGGGAGTCGGTGGCATGGCACTCGGTGCGGCCGGAGAGTTGCTGGGGGGACGCTGAGATCAGTCGGGCCGTTCGATTCGCGGCTTGCTCGTCCGGCTTGAAGGTCGTGCCACGATAGGCTGAATCGCTAGCTCGCCCATCCTCGGAAGGAACCAACTTCATCAGCCTCTGTCGTTCCGGGCTTCGGAGGAGTCACCCTGCCTCGCCCCTCCGTCAGGCCCGATTTCGTTTGGTTGAGGGCGTTTTCGCGCGGAGTGATGTCGAAACGTCAGGTGATCGTGGTCGGGGCTGGTGCAGCCGGCCTGATGGCGGCTGGCCAGGCAGCGGTCTCTGGAGCCGAGACCTTGCTCCTGGAGAAAATGGACCGGCCGGGCGTGAAGCTGCGTATCACCGGCCAGGGCCGCTGCAACCTCACCCATGTCGATCCGGTCCGCGACGCGCTCAAACGGTTCATGGCCGGGGCTCACTTCGTCCGACCTGCCCTGTACGGTTTCCCATCTGCCGATCTGCGGTCCTTCTTCCGCGATCTGGGGGTCCCGACCGAGGTGCAGCGCGGCGGGCGCGTCTTCCCGGTCAGCGAGGACGCCCGGGATGTCGTCAATGCGCTGGTGGGCTGGGTCCATCGACAGGGCGCTACGCTGCGAACGGAATCCTCGGTAGAGCAGCTTGTGGTCAGCGATGGTCGAGTGACCGCCGTGCGCATCGCCGACGGCCGCGAGTACGGAGCTGAGGCGGTCATCGTCGCCACGGGCGGTGCCTCGTATCCTTCGACAGGATCGGCCGGCGATGGCTATCGCATGGCAGAGGCAGTGGGGCACAACATCGTTCCCATCCGACCAGCGTTGGTTCCCCTGGAGACGGCCGGGGACGTCGCGCACCGCCTGGAGGGCCTGAGCCTACGCAACGTGCGTATCTCGGTCTGGGCGGATGGAGCCAAGTTAGCCGATGCATTCGGCGAGATGGTATTCACCAGCTTCGGCGTCTCCGGCCCTATCGTGCTCACCCTGAGCCGCCAGATCGTCGACGCACTCCAGGCCGGGCAGCAGGTTGCGCTTTCGATCGATCTGAAGCCAGCGCTCGACCATCCCACGCTGGATGCGCGACTGCTGCGTGAGGTGGCTGCCAGTCCCAAGCGCCAGTTCCACAACATGCTCAGGGAGCTCCTCCCAAGAAGCCTGATCCCTGTCTGCGTCGACCTGACCGGCATTCCAGGTGATCGGGCTGCGCACGCAATCACTGCGGAGGAGCGGCGCTGCCTGCGACTCTGGCTTAAGGACTTCCGCCTGGACGTGACCGGTCATCGCCCTCTCAGCGAGGCCATTGTGACGGCCGGCGGCGTTGCCACCGGTCAGGTCGATCCGCATACGATGGAATCCCGCGTCGTCGAGGGGCTCTTCTTCGCCGGGGAAGTCCTGGACATCGACGCCGAGACGGGCGGGTACAACCTTCAGGCCGCGTTCTCCACCGGTTGGGTCGCTGGACGTTCGGCTGCAGGACATATACGGGGGACACAATGAGCCACGTCCTCAGGTGCTCTGGCTATGAGCTGGTCAAGAAGGATATCGTACGCGCAAAGGGCTGCCACCTCTATGACGCTCAGGGCAAGGCATACGTCGATTTCGAGGCCGGGGTTTGGTGCGCAGCACTGGGACACGGCAATGATCGCATCAACCAGGCGCTCCAGACGCAGCTAGCGCGGATTGCCCACCTAGCCTATCGCTATACAACGCCTATTGTGGAGCTGGCCGCAGGCGAGGTCCTGGACAGCGTGGGGATTCCTGACGGTTCGTGTGTGTTCCTCAGCTCCGGCAGCGAGGCCGTCGAGTTTGGGGTACAGGTTGCACGCATGCTCTCCCAGCAGCCGCTTCTTCTCACCCTGTCCGATGCCTACCTGGCAGCCTATGGCTCAGCGGGACGCAGAAGCCCCCAGGAATGGGCAACCTTCGACTGGAGCGATTGCGCGAGCTGCCCCCACCATGCACGGTGCGACCCCAGATGCAGCCACCTTGCGGCGGTCCCTTTCGAGCGGATCGGCGGGCTGGTATTCGAGCCAGGGAGCTCTAGCGGGTTGGTCAGGTTTCCTCCGACCCAGCTGGTTCAAGCCCTAGCAGACCGGGTCAGACAGTCCGGCGGGCTGATCGTCGTAGACGAGGTCACCACTGGCATGGGGCGCACCGGAGCATGGTACGGGTTTGAGCACTACGACCTGCGCCCGGACATCGTCGCCCTGGGAAAAGGGCTGGGCAACGGGTATCCTGTGAGCGCCGTGACGCTAGCGGGCGACGTCTCTCGACGGCTGGCAGACAGCTCGTTCCACTACGCCCAATCCCACCAGAACGATCCTCTGGGTTGCGCCGTCGCCCGAGAGGTAATCAACGTGCTTAGAGAGGATGCCCTCGTGGAGCGAAGTGCCCGGGTGGGGGCCACGTTCTTGCGGGAGCTGCAACGACTCGCAGACAGGCACGATGGCGTCAAGGATGTACGGGGACGCGGGCTGATGATCGCCCTGGAGTTCCGCGATGACGGCTGCGGATCCTTGACAACGTCAGTTTACCGTCGGCTTCTGGACCGGGGCCTACTGGTGGGATGCAAACCCGCTTTCAACTTGCTGAGATTCTATCCCCCGCTCACGCTAGCCGAAACGGATGTCGGGCGGCTTGTGGAGGAGCTGGATGACGCCCTTGCGGGCGTGTGATACGGTGATCACGACTAAGAGAACGGTGTTGAAACCCCTCTCCAGTAGCGACGCTGCTGCGCTGTTCGCCTACCGCTCACTGCCGGAGGTCTACCGCTTCCAGACCTGGGTCCCACGAAGTCTCGATGATGCCCGGGCGTTCATCTTGAGATACTCCGTCCACCCTCCGATGGAGGAAAGCGACTGGAGACAGCTCGGCATCTACTGCAGGACCAGCAAGGCACTGATCGGTGACTGCGGCTTTCGAATCCTCGAGCAGCGGGAGGCAGAGATTGGCTACACTGTCGCCCCTTCACATCAACGGCAGGGACTCGGCACGGAGGTGGTCAGAGGATTGGTCAACTACCTCTTCCAGGAACGCCAGCTGGAGCGGGTGATTGCCAGGACCGACGTCGGCAACGTGGGATCGATCACGATTCTCGAGCAGACCGGATTTCGAAGGCAGGCGCCCCACACGATGACACTCCAGACAGGCGGGGAACTGGAAGGCGATTCAGTCTTCTCAATCCAGCGAGGGCGCTGGACAGCGCAGGCTCGCTGAGCCCACTCTACGGCATGACCGGGTCCGCGCCGCAGGACGGCCAGGCAGGATAGAGAGCCCCCGAATGCCGAGCACACCAGGAGGACCAGGCGGTGCCTGAATACCCGGACATCGTCGTCTACGCTGAGCGGCTCTTCCATTTCGCAGGAGGTCAGACCCTCGAGAGAGTGCGTGTCGCGCATCCCTTCCTCCTGCGCACGGCCGAGCCGCCGATCGAATCACTAGAGGGCCTGACCCTGCTGGCCGTCGAGCGGATCGGCAAACAGATTGTGTTCGTCCTCACCGACGATACCTACCTGGTCCTGCATCTGATGATCAGCGGTCGCCTCCATTGGCGCGAAAGCGGCTGCGACATCCCCGCCAAGATTGGGCTGGCAGCGCTCGATTTCTCCTCCGGCTCGCTTCTGATCACTGAGTCCTCGAGCAAGAAGCGGGCCTCGCTCCACGTCGTGAGAGGGCGCGATGCACTGGGGGTATTTGACCGCGGTGGGCTGGAGGTCCTCGAGGCGGCACTCGAAGACTTTCGAGCGGCGCTCAGGGCGGAGAATCACACCTTGAAACGGGCGCTGACCGACCAGAGCATCTTAAGTGGGATCGGAAACGCCTATTCGGATGAGATCCTCCACCGTGCAGGTCTGTCGCCATTCCTGCAGACCGGCAACATGACGGACAAGCAGGCGGAGGCCCTGTACTCCGCGACGCGAGACATCCTCACCGAGTGGACGGACCGACTGCGCCGCGAGGCTGGCGAAGGCTTCCCGAGCAAGGTGAAGGCCCTCCGGGAGGATATGGCCGTCCACGGGCGGTTTGGGAAGCCGTGCCCGACCTGTGGGACTGAGATACAACGGATACGATACGCAACCCGGGAGACGAACTACTGCCCGCGCTGCCAGACTGGTGGGAAGCTGATGGCCGACCGAGCGCTCTCCCGGCTGCTAAAGAAGGACTGGCCTCGTACTGTTGAGGAGCTCGAGCGGCGCAGGACCTGAACTCGGCGCAGCCGCGAGGTGACATCATGGGTCCGACGGAGATGCCCACAGGGGAACACCATTTCATCCTCACTGACACGCTCAGCCCAGAGGACCGCAGCAGCATCCACGAGGGAATCAAGGCATTCAACGACCGGGTTTCCGGGGCCCACCGGGCCACCAGGGCCCTGGGACCGAGGCGGCTCGACATCCTGGTCAGGGACGATGGCGGTGAGGTCGTCGCAGGACTGGCAGCCTCGACGTATTGGGGGTGGTTGGACGTAGAGGACCTTTGGGTGACGGAGGCGCTCAGAGCCCGCGGCCTGGGACGCAGGCTCCTGAGAATGGCTGAGGCGGAGGCCCTGCAGCGAGGGTGCTCGCGGGCGAAACTGCGTACGTTCAGCTTCCAGGCGCGAGGGTTCTACGAGAAGGAGGGCTACCGGGTTGTGGGCGAGCTGGAGGACTACCCGCCTGGCGAGACCTTCTACTGGATGCAGAAGGACTGGTAGGCAGGGAAGCTGAGCAGGCAAATGAGGACGGAGGGCGAAACGGGGAGTGTGACATGACCCAGGTCCTGGGCGTGGTGGGGAGCCCACGGAAGAAGGGCAACACGGAAATCCTGGTCTCCAGGATCTTGGACGGCGCGGCCGCGGAGGGCGCCGGCACCGAGACCCTTTCCCTGAGGAAGCTGAAGATCCGTGAATGCAACGGCTGTCACACCTGCTGGAAGGGCAGACGGTGCAGCAAGCGGGACGACATGAACGACGCCTATCCGCTGATCTCGGAGAGCGACGCCATCGTGTTCGGTACCCCCGTCTATTGGTACGGCCCAACGGCCCTTCTGAAGGCGTTCATTGACCGCTTCGTCTACTTCAACTGCCCGGAGAACCGGGGCAAGGTGAGGGGCAAGCGGGCGGTCATAGCAGTCCCCTATGAGGACGAGGGGCCGGAGGCGGCCGAGCTGGTGGTCGCGTTCTTTGAGCGCACTCTCGCCTACCTGGAAATGAACCTTGCCGGGCAAGTGCTTGCCCCCGGCGTGGGCCCCAAAGGAGCGATTCTGGAGCACGAAGAGATTCTGATCGAGGCCTATGAGCTGGGGAGACGACTGGCCCTCGACGATCCAGCTCCGACACCCTAGGCAAGTAGATCGATCCCACTTGGACGGGCGCCGGTTTGGCAGGATGCCGATCGGGAGGCGCATCAGATGGAGTGGAAAGCTTGTCCCATCTGCGGGGATGGGATGCCCGGGAACCCCCGCTATCCCAGGCAGGTGTGCGAAAGCTGCGTCAAGCGCGCGTGCGATGAGCTCGGGAGCCCGCTCGTGTTCTACAACACCACCCTTTCGGGAGGGTTCCAGGCGCGCGACGCGGGTAGCGGTGAGATCCGGTACGGCCATGTCTGCCACATAGACGGCATCAGATGCTGGGCCGACGCAGCGCATCTGGGCGGGATCGTCGTTGAGGTCAACGACGACGCGTGACCCTGCCCATCTGGAGGGACCGAGGCC
>JASFVG010000254.1:0-6968 GCA_050049955.1 Anaerolineae bacterium
ATGGCCGGATTCCCGTTCGGCCTAGTGGGCCCACGCTGGCGACGTCCACCGCGCCTTCGACGAGACCGAATGCGGTGAATCACATCGAACTACCCTGGGGCAGTGGAGAGAGAGCATACCGCTCAAGATACCTCCAGCTTGGCAGGTTGTCGCGCTTGGACACGTCCGTACCCCTGAGCCGCTCCCCTGCCTCAGCGCCGCCGTCCGCAGGGGCCTGCAGGAGCCCATTGGCGCTCGCCCGCAACGTGACCTCGTGGGACCCGAAACGCGCATTGCCTTGGTGATGGATGATCTCAGTCGGCCCACACCGGTTGACCGGCTGGCCCCGGTGGTGCTGGACGTCCTGATCGGCGCTGGGCCATCGCCAGATAACATCACCGGTCTGTTCGCCATCGGCACGCACGAGGTGATGAGCCCAACTCAGATGGAGAAGCGAGCGGGCGCTACCGTCGCCTCCCGCATTGCTTGCCGAAGCTTCGAGTGCCACGATAGGTGGGCCCCTGCCTACCTGGGCGAGACAGAGCGTGGCACGGCGGTGCACATCAACAGGATCGCGGCCCAGGTCGACCTGCGCATCCCTATCGGAACCGTAAAGCCGCACCCCCAGGCCGGCTTCGGTGGTGGCTTCAAGGACTTGCTCCCCGGGCCGGGCAGTGCCGAGAGCATCGGCCACAACCACCTGCTCCTTCCCTCACCCGAGCGCTACAACCTGACGGGCACCGAACCTCGGGCAAACCCTATGCGACTCGACCTCGAGGAGGCCGGGCGCTTGGTCGGGGGCCCCACGCTGATCGTCAACACAGTCCTGGATCCCAGCCTGAATCCCGTGAGCGTGGTGTGTGGGGACGCCGCAGCTGCGCATCGCGTCGGCGTGCGACTCTCGCGCAAGTTCTATGGTGTCGAAGTACCCCAGCGCGCCGACGTCGTCGTGACCAGTGCCTACTTGATGGATCGGGATCTCCGCCAGGCCGGCAAGCGCATTCTCAACGTGTCCGCCGCATGTCAGCCCGGCGGGGTCATCGTCGCCTTCGTGCGTTGCGAGGAGGCGCTGGGGAACGTGGCCCTACCCCGACTACCGTTGCCGCTCTCGCTCGCACGGGTCCTTGTTAGGATCGTTGAAAGCCGGGGGATCCGCGCCATTGCACGCCCCATCCCCACCGCGTGGCCGGAGGGCCGATTCCTGATCAACCTGGCCCAAGACACGTTGAAGGACTACCATGTGCTTGTCTGCTCCAGTGCCTTGAAGCGAGCTTTGAATGGGCGCTTTACGCAGGTGTTCTACGACGACCAGGAACGGCTCTTCGCGCACGTGGAGCGGCTCGTGGGCACGCATAGGCCCGAGGTACTCATCTTTCCCTGCGGCGGGGTCAGCTTCCCCGTCGCTGCCACGTAGCAGAGAGGATCCGATGACTCCGTTTCCTTCAGTCAGGCAGACCCGGCCGACATTCGCGTACCTGCTGGTAGGCCTGATTCTCGCCGCATGCCGCGCAGCGGTGGTCGACCCTGCGCCGGACCTAACCGGCGAGCAGCAGCGGCGCTCGCCCATCGAGGTCCCCGGTACAACCAAGCACTGGCAAGGAGAGATGGCCGGCGAGGTCACCCAGGATTCCGTTATCCTGCAGGCCCGCCTGTCGACCAAGGAGACGGCCGTGTTCGGCGACATCCCAGGGCACCCCGGCATCGGCGCCTTCGTACTCTCGACCAGTGAGGACTTCCAGGATGCCTTTGGCACCGCTTGGATGGCCGCCACTCCCGATGGAGACTACGTCCTCAAGGTCAAGGTCGCGGACCTCCATCCCGGAACGCGCTACTACTACAGACTGATCTCCGGTCCGAACACGGCGTCCGTGGAAGCCGGCCCCACGGGTACGTTCAGGACCCTGGGACGCTTGGGCTCTCCCCGCCCGGTGAGGCTGGCTGTGGCCACCAGCATGCAGCGCTACAGCTTCCGAGCGACAGTCCTGACCGACCTCGACTTCAGGAGAAGGGCTCTCGGCTTCCCCTCGCTCGAGACCATCGTAGCCCAAAACCCAGACTTCTACGTGGCGACGGGCGACAACGTCTACTACGACACCCCCTACGTCGGCAGGGCCAGAACCCTCGAGGCCATGCGGGCGAAGTGGCACAAGCAGTTCGCCACGCCGCGATTCGCTCTGTTCTTTCAGCACGTCCCCGTCTACTGGATGAAGGACGATCACGACTTCCGCTACGATGACTCCGATCCTTATGGCCCGATAGCGCCATCAGCCGAGCTAGGCGCGGCGGTCTTCCGAGAGCAGGTGCCAGCGGTCGATCCCGAGGACGAGAACGCCGTCACCTACCGCACTCACCGTATCAACGACCTGCTGCAGATATGGCTGCTGGAGGCACGTGACTACCGGGACGCAAACACGCTTCCACCCGGTCCGAACAAGACGATGTGGGGCCCCGAGCAGAAAGCGTGGCTGAAGCGAACGCTGTTGGAGAGTGACGCTGCTTTCAAGATCATCTTCTCCCCCACACCCATGGTCGGCCCCGACGATGCGATGAAGGAAGTTCAGGGAGGGGTGCTGGCGCCCCTATTCGGAGGCAGGGCGATTGGGCAGGAGGCTGACAAGAGGAAGCGGGACAATCACACGAACGCCTACGGCTTCAAGGATGAGGCTGATGCTCTCTTCGAGTGGCTCACTAAGAACGGCTTCCTGGAGAAGAACCTCGTCTTCGTCTGCGGAGACCGGCACTGGCAGTACCACTCTATCCACCCCTCGGGTTTCGAGGAGTTATCAGCGGGAGCCATCATCGATGGAAGTGCGCGCCTAGGCCCCGAGCCAGGAGATCCTTCGTCGACCGACCCAGATGGCCTGGTCACGCAGGTCTATAGGCAACAGAAGGCCTCCGGTGGATTCCTGGAGGTCACTGTGGATCCCCCGTCGGGACAGGTGCCGGCGCAGGCCACGTTCACGTTCTACGACGAACATGGCGTGTTGCTCTACAGCTTTGCAAGAGCCGCGCGCTAGCAGCCACGAGATAGGATGCCTAGGCGCGCTCTTCGAGCCAGGCCTTCAGTTGGTCTTGCCAGCCCTTCGTCCCTAACCTCGTACCATCTGGAAGCGTCGCCCCGGCGAGTAATTCCGCCCGAGCCAGCTGCTCACCATGCACGAGAGCGTCCTCCATGTTTGCCTCGCGCAGATCAGCCCCCTCGAGGCTGGCACGACGGAGGTCTGCCGCCGAAAGCTCTGCACCCCGCAGGTTGGCCTGACCAAGATCGGCCTCCAGCAGCCCCGCTTCGTCTAGCTCGGCACCCGCCAGATTGGCACGTCCCAGATTCGCCCCGCGAAGTACTGCACCCTGCAACTGCGCCCCACGGAGATCAGCCCGGCTGAAGTCGGCTCCCTCCAGGTCGGAGAACGCCAGGTCTATCCCACGCAGGTCGACCCCACGCAGGCTCTCGCCCGCGTCGATCCGCAGGAACACTTGGTCAGGCGTCAGTTCTGCCATTGAACGAGCCTGGACTTCAACCTGTGAGGGCCAGAAGGCCGCACGATGCAGGGCGGCCCGTCGTACCCAGGGCTAGAACAGGCCTCGTAGGATGAGCAGCAGGCCCAGGATCATCAGCGGAACGCCGACGACCGCACCGATCACGGTCAGGCTGACAAGCAATCCCAAGATCAGCAGCACCAGCCCCAGCACCACACCCAGAACCCGTCCGGTGAACTCCAGAATGAAGGCTACCAGTCGCCAGATGGCGTAAAACGGCCATAGAAGCACAGGAACCTTCTTCTTCTCTTTCTCGTCCGTCATGTCTCCCTCCCCGTTGATGCAGGTGTCCCGTCCGAAACAGGACTTGCTTCCGTTACCACCATCACTACGCATCACGGGCTAGCTGGTTGCAGATGGGGACTGTCTGTCTGACCCCAACGGATACGCACGTCTCCTTCTCGAGACCTTCAGGAATCGGATCCCCGGTGAGGGAGTGCGGTGGCTCGTAGGTGCGGGCTATGCCCCGCCCATCACGGCATCGTAGACCGACATCGTCTCCTCGGCCACGCGCTCCCAGGAGAAACGAGCCGCCTGCCTCAGGCCCCGCTGGACGAGCTCGCTGTGAAGGTCGGCATCCTCCAAAACGCGACGCAGCGTCTCAGCGATGGAGCTCTGGTTGTGGGGATCGAAGGTGAGGGCCGCGTCACCTGCCACCTCCGGAAGAGAGGACGTGCCGCTACACGCCACCGGCGTGCCGCACGCCATGGCCTCGAGCACCGGAAGGCCGAAACCCTCGTATAGGCTGGGAAACGCGAGCGCCTGAGCCCCCGCGTAGATCGCTGGCAGCGCCTCGTCCGGGACGTAGCCCGGAAGGACCACCCTCTTTCTCACCGGAGACCGCGCCAACTCGGCGAAGAAGTCTCCGTACAGCCATCCACGCTGGCCCACGACCACTAGCGCGTCACAAAGACCGTCGACGGCGAGGGCCTGGAAGGCATGCAGCAGCCGTGTCAGGTTCTTGCGGGGTTCGATCGTGCCGACGAACAGAATGTACCGCTCCGGCAAGCGGTACCGCCGACGGACTGCGTCTACGTGGTCGGGCGCCTGCGGGCAGAACCGTGGGTCGGCAGCCTCGTAGATCACCGTGATCTTCTCCAGTGGTAGATCGTAGGCTGCCAACAGATCACGCCTAGTGCATCCCGAGATGGCGATGATGTGCGTGGCCCGCCGGCAGTAGAGCGGGAGTGCCAGGTTCAAATAGACACGGTTGAGGGCTTTGTGGTGCTCCGGCAGGTGCCGAAAGATCAGGTCGTGCACCGTGAGTACGGTGGGTATCGATCGCAGGGGCAACAGCAGGTGTTCCGTCGCGTGGAACAGGTTCGCCCCGGGCAGGAGCCGATCGAACCCGACGTGCGCCAGCTGCCCGAGCCAGACGAGCATCCGCCAAGGCTTGTAGCCCAGGGCGACAGTTCTACTTGGAAGGTGTTCAAGGCCGGGGCGAGGTACGATGCCCCGCTCGCGATTGTAGAACAGGGCATAGGGCGGTCGTCCGTCATCGCCCGTCGAGCCGCCACCCCCCACCAGCGCTCTCGTGAGACCCTCGGCGTAGCGCCCCAGCCCAGCCCGCTGGTGGACAGCAGCAGACAGGTCGATGTAGATCATGCCTCACAACTCGCTTGACGCGCTGACTGGTTTCCCTGCCCGAGCCCGCCCGCACCTATCCGTGCAATAGGCATCAGGGGCACACACCCACAGTTGAACGCTAGTTGTCTGTCTACGCGCGATGGACTACCGGCCGAACGCCCACACCACCACAGCGGGCGTTACGTTGACCTCGATGAGAGCAGCCAGCGCCAGGAGCGGCACGATCAAGGCGATGAACACGGTGACGAAATCGGCCAGAGCCCGGAGCCATCCCTCGCCGACCGTCATGCCCTTGGGAGGTGACATGAAGGCTGCTCCGAGCCGTACGGCCAGAGCCGTTGCGATCACGGCAGCCGGTAGCTCCAGCAACCCATGGGGTAGCACGAAGGCGCTGAAGAAGAGCAGCGGGTCGTATCCAGCATATGCCGCCTGCGCGACAAAGAAGAAGATGATGGTCAGGGGAGCCATAAGCAGCGCAATCGCCACGGTGCCAAATGAGAAGATGGACAGCAGCATGGCGCTCACCAGCACCCGCACGTTGTTGGCCAACACCCCCCACACGGTGAAGGACGGCAGCCAGTCGATCGCCGGCAGATCGGAGAAGGACTCCGCTGAGACCTGGTCAAGCTGCAGGACGCCGGCAGGCAGAGGGAAGCGGGCAGCGTAGTCGGAACCGAGTACGGCGGACAGACCCAAGCCCATCACTACCGTCACGATAGCCAGCCACGACCGACGTAGGACCATGGGGATGTGACGCCGATACAGACCACCTATCGAACCCAGCCAGCGAAGCCAGCGTGGCGGTGCCTCCACACGGAGCCCGAACAACCACGGGCGCCAGCGCACATAGCCCCGGAAAGTACGCCACAGATAAGGGATATTGAGCTCGTCTATCTCGCGCCCCAGCAGGAACTCGCGGTTGAAGGTGTGGATTCCCATCCGCACCAATATCGCATCGACCACGACAAGGAACAGGACGATCCACCAGAGCACGTTGTAGTTGGCCCAAAACATGATGAGCGCCTCGCCCTGCATCAAGAACGCCACGGGAATGATGATGAAACTTGCCAGAAGATTCGCTGCCCGCACGCTTGTCGTCTGACTGGAGATCACCACGGCTCCCGATACCATGACCAGGCCCTCGGAGGTGGTTAGCATGAGCACTAGGGCCAAGAGCTTCAGTGGCGGCGTCCATCCCTTGAAGGCATAGAGCCCGACTAGATAGACAGCGATCCCAAGGTAGGCTGCAAGAAGCGGAGGAATCAACGCGGCCAGAGTCTTGCCCAGATAGAGCTGCGCGTCCGTAAGGGGGGTGGCCAGAAGCGGCTCGAGGCTCTTTCGCTCCTTCTCGCCCACGAACGTCTCCAGCGCGATGACAAGTGAGAAAGAGATGGGAAAGAAGCCTACAACCATCAGCAGGAAGGGCAGCAAGCGATCCCCAATGATTGGGGCGCCGTACCTGGCAACCCAGCCCAACGCCATATCAGCCACCACGCTCATCAGTGCCGGGAACAGAAGCGTCAGGATGAGTATGGGGATTACCATGCGCCAGTCCCGCAGCGTATCGCGGATCTCTCGCTGGACAAGGACGAGAAGCAACCGCAACGGGTGCTGCACCGCGCGATTCTCCGTGACCGGGGATCGCGTGACGGAAACCCCGGGTTCTATGACATCAGCTACAGGTGGCACGCTCAAGGTTTGTCGATCACCGTTCCTTCAACGATGTGAGTAGCCCCATCACCTACGGCGCTCACCGCCTGGAGGTAGACGTCCTCCAAGCTGCGAGGCACCCTGCTCAACGTCACGACGCTCACGTCCGCCCCTGCCAGGGCACGGAGCACGAGAGGGTTCGCCTTGTCGGGGTC
>JASFVG010000255.1:0-6947 GCA_050049955.1 Anaerolineae bacterium
AAGCAGAGAGGATTCGCCTATACAGGGAGGCGGACCGCATCCTGATGCGGGAAGCTCCGGTCATCCCGATCACCTATGAGCATCGCCCTCTGCTCATCAAGCCGTGGGTGAAGGGTTCTGCCATACGCGGTCTGCAGTATTGGCGTTGGAAGCACGTGATCATCGAGCCGCATTGAGCGGACGATGGAAGATGGACGATAGTCGAGGCAGCGGCGGTGTGCGTGCTTGGGCCTTGGAAGGCGGCTCTTGTGAGGCGGGGAGGTCACCGGTGAAAGGGCGAGTTGCCGTCGTAGTAAGTTGCCTCTCGGCGATACTGGGCGCGTGCAGCTACCTGGCGGCTTCGCCTACCTCGCCACGCATCGAGGCTACCATATCCGGCGGGCCGCCGGCTGTCACGGATCGGACGATAGACCCGGAGCTGATCGCGCGGGACTATCCTCAAGTTGACGGGTCGACCTCTGCAAAGCCGTTGCAGGCACTCATGGCCTGCACGATCCTCGACGTGGCGTGCGACTGGCAGGAGGGCACGCCTCTTGACTGGACGAGGACGATTGCTCCTGTTCTGGAGTCTGATACGTCGCCCGAGGTCATTGAGCGGGTCTTTGGCATCCAGCATAGCGGGACACACGGGGCATACATGAGCCTCATCGAGGGCAACTCGGACTTCATCCTGGTGGCAAGGGAACCCTCGGCGGATGAGCTGCGGGCCGCCAGGGCGCGGTGGGTTCAACTGGATCCCCGGCCCGTGGCTCTGGATGCGTTTGTGTTCTTGGTGAGCGAGCAGAATTCGGTCGATAGCCTGTCGACGGAGGCGATACGCGAGGTCTACACCGGCCAGGTCACGCGCTGGAGCGAGCTCGGTGCCTCCATCGGCGACGGCGGGCCGGAGGCTGACACCATCAGCGCCTACAGAAGGAATCGCAACTCGGGCAGCCAGGAGCTGATGGAGAAGTTGGTGATGCGCGACGCAAGGATGATCGAGGCTCCGGACATGATGCTGCCATCTATGATGGGACCGCTCAGCGCCATCGCGAGCGACCCGTCGGGCATTGGCTATTCAGTGTTCTACTACGCCAGCTTCATGCTGCCTACCGAGGGGGTGAAGCTGATCGGCGTGGATGGCGTAGAGCCCACGTCAAACACGATCGCTGATCGGAGATATCCTTACACCACCGAGGTCTATGCGGTGATTCGCGAAGGCATGGAGGACGATCACACCGCCGTGGTCCTGCGGGACTGGCTGCTGAGTCACGAGGGCCAGACCGTTGTTGAGCAGAGCGGATACGTGCCGGTGGGCCTGCGATGACAGTCCAAAGCGGAATGCGGTGAACAAACGTTGGGTCGGCGAGTCGCTTGGAGGACACCGCATCAGACTGCCTGCTGCCGAACACACACGTGCGCGACTGGGCAAAGGGCGGAGGTGGGGCGCTCAGGCGGTCCCGGCTTGCGCACGGCGTAGGGCGATGGGGGATCCAAATGCCTAGCGTGGGCCTGCTCAAGAACGTGTCCTTCTTTGCTGCTTTGCCAGAGGTCGAGCTAGACTCCCTGGCAGGCTGCCTCGTGCGACGGACGTTTGCCAGGGGCGTCATCATCTTCCACAAGGGAAGCCCGGGCCGCACGCTCTACATCATCGAAGCGGGCAAGGTGCGCATCTTCCTGCTTAGCCAGTCTGGCCGGGAGATATCGGTCAACATCTACGGTCCTGGGGACGTCTTCGGCGAACTGGCTCTGCTCGACGGTTTGCCGCGGTCAGCCGGGGCCATGGTGGTCGAGCGTGCAACGGTCCTCAGTCTGCATCGCGACGATTTCTTGTGGCACCTGGAGCAACATCCAAGGATGGCCAAGAGCATCATCGAAACCCTGAGTACACGTCTCAGGTATACCACGGAATACGCAGAGAACCTTGCCTTTCTCGATGTCTACGGGCGGGTCGCCGAGAAGCTCCTAGAACTGGCCACCCGCTACGGCGGCAAGCGAGGAGACGCCATCGAGATAGACCTGCAGCTAACCCAGTCGGAGCTGGCCAGCTGGGTAGCAGCGACGCGCGAGCACGTCAACAAGGTTCTGGGCAGATTCCGTGACCAGGGGTTGATCAGAATCGAAGGGCAGAGGATCACCATCCTGGAGCGAGAAAAGCTGGAGGGTTGGGTAGCGGAGTGAGCAGCGGTGTGACTCAGTTCACAGTGCGGGTGTGAACCAGGTCATAGCGGGATGGCCTGCTATCGCTTACAATAGCCTCAGGATTCAGGCCAGAGTCCACATAAGAGAGGGAGGTGGGACATGTCGAAGGAAGCGGTGCAGGCGGTCATCGGGAAGGCCGTGATGGAGACCGAGTTCCGAGAGCTTCTGTTCGCCAACCCGGAGGAGGCGTTGGAGGGCTACGAGCTGACGGACACGGAGGTGGCAGCGCTCAAGGCGATTGACGCCGAGACCATGGAGTCCTTCGCCGGCGAGCTGGACGAGCGCATCTCCCGGATGCTCATCGCGGGCGCGGGCTTCGGTGACGCAGGGCTGGGCGCCGACCAGGCGATCCTATCGAGGCGGCTAGGCGGTCCAATAGAGTAGGGAGCGCAGAGTCGCGATAGCCTCGATGTGGAAGGCGCGGCATAGCGGCATCATCGATATATAGAAACGGGTCGAGCCGTCTGGTCAGCAGGCGGCTCGATTCGTGCTGGAGCAGCAAGGCGTTGTGGTGGTTCGACCGGCTGTGCCCGGATGCGGCAGGTATGCAGACCTGCCCAGCGGGCGCGAGCCTGGGCACGTCGGTGGGCTTCTTGATAGCTGACAGTTCTTTGCCAGGGTCGGCACGTGGAAGGCACGAAAACCAACCCGTGTGTGACTACTCTCTACATGACTCTGCTGGGAGCACACGTTGACGGGCGAGACGGCAGACACCGTCGGCTTTGACTGGCATTTAGCAGCTCGTCCCCGGGCCGTGACGCTGTCCAACGGGCTGCGGCTGATTACAGTGGCTCGTCCCGGCACACCCACGGTAGCCGTACGTGCGTACGTGCGCGCGGGCAGCCGCTATGACGTGGAGGAGCAACAGGGGCAATCGCCAGACCCACCGCTCGGGCTTGCCCATCTCACGGAGCACCTGCTCTTCAAGGGGACCAGGAAGCGGAGCCAGCGGCAAATCTTCGCCGCGGTCGAGCGGCTGGGCGGGGCGCTGGACGGAGGAACGACGCGGGAGTACGCGACCTTGAGTTCGGTGATGCCTCGCCCGGGTCTGCGTGCTGCCCTGCACGTCCTGGCTGAGCTGTTGAGCGAGCCGGCCCTACGAGAAGGAGACTTCTGGAACGAGAAGCTCGTTGTCCTTGAGGAGATTAGGCGGGCCCGAGATCAGCTCGAGGTGCTCTACGACCTGTTTGCCGCGACGGTGTGGCAGAATCACCCCTTCCGGTTTTGCATGCGGGGCACACCCGGATCGCTCCGCGACTTGAGCCATGAGGCGCTGCTTCGTTTCTACCAGGAGCGGTATGTGGCCC
Organism: Anaerolineae bacterium; assembly: GCA_050049955.1. Lineage (GTDB taxonomy): Bacteria > Chloroflexota > Anaerolineae > B4-G1 > B4-G1 > SKLM01. The sequence continues at coordinate 3,489 of JASFVG010000255.1, forward strand.
GGAACATGGTGCTGGTCGTGTGCGGCGACATTGCTCACGAGGAGGTCCGACAGCTGGCGAGGGAGAGCTTCAGCAGTCTACCTCCCGGCATTGAACGCCCGCCCGTCCCGGTGGAGGAGCCCCATCTGAGAGGAGCGCGGACGGCCCACGTGAGCAAGGACGTCGGCCAGACGCTTCTGCTGCTGGGTGTCCCTACCGTCAGCATGAGGCACGAAGACAGGGGGCCGCTCAAGGTCGCCGAGCGCGTGCTGGGCATGGGTGGGAGTGCACGACTGTACCAGCGGCTGCGGGAGGAGATGCGGCTGGTGTATGGCGTCAGAACGGTGACGGCTCACTACGAAGACACCGGCTATCTCGCGGTCCGCACGGCCTGCCATCCGCAGAAGGTGGCCCAGGTGCAGGAGGCCGTGCTGCAGGAATGGGAGAAGCTGGGCCAGGACGGGGTTTCCGAGGATGAGCTGAGCGCAGCCAAGACCAACTATGCCGGGACCCAGGCGCGGCGGTTCGAGACCAACCACGCCCTGGCCGGCATCTTCGGGGTGGAGTGCCTCCTTCACCGGATCGAGACCTTTGAGCAGGCTCTACGGCGGATTAATGCGGTGGATTGTGAGGATGTGGTGCGGGTCGCCGAGAAGTACCTCGACCCGGGCCGGGTCGTGATCGTATCGGTGGGACGAGGGTAGGTGTTGTCCTCCCAGCGGGGCGGGCTGGCGGTCGCAGCGCGGACTTGCTCCAGCCCCTTGCCTACTGGAGGAGGTTTGACGGACGCAGACGGCAGGGAGGCCATGCCAGAGATGGTAACCACGTCAGTCTGGGATACGTTGGGAGAGGCTGCCAGCCAGCCCGATCGGGGTTGCCTGCGACTGTGGGAATGGCTCCGGGAGAAGGTCACGCTGGCTCACTATCGGCCGGAGCCGGCGCCGGGGATTGTCGTCAGCCACCTGACCGGGAGGGAGGGAGACTATCACATCCTGAAGAACCCGCTGGCCAAGACCTACTATCGCCTGAGCGATCGCGACTACTTCCTATGGCAGCATATGGACGGGACGAGGACGGTGAAGGATTTGGTGGTGGCCTACTTCCAAGAGTATGGCTCCTTCGCCTTCGGCCGTGCTGCGTCTTTGGTCGCCGGGCTCAAGGCCAACCTCCTGCTGACGGACCAGCCGGTGGACGTTTATCGGCAGGTGCAAGGCGAGCTGCAGCGTCGGCGGCCAGCCCATCGCCTGACGCAGGTCTGGCACGCCTTCCTTCAGAAGCAGGTCCCCGTAGGGGGCTTGGACCGTCTGATGCAAGGGGTCTATCGATGGGGTGGTCGATTCATCTTTACGTTGCCGCTACAGGCTCTCTTCCTGATCGTGACTGTGGCGGGATTTGTGCTCTTCGTCAGGCTGTCTGGAGTCGCCAGCTACAGCCTGGTGACCATCGGCGGCTCCTACCGCCTGGGTGTCATCGGTCTAGTCACGGCCAACCTAGCGTCGTTCTTGATCCACGAAATGTCTCACGCCCTGACCGTCAAGCACTACGGACGTGAGGTGCGCCGGGGCGGGTTCTCGCTCTACTTCGGCATGCCGGCCTTCTTCGTGGATACGATGGACATCTGGATGGAGGGGAAACGTGCCCGCCTAGCCGTTAGCTGGGCGGGCCCCTATTCAGGCCTTGTTCTTGGCGGCCTGGCCAGTGTCGTCTTGACCGCCCGGCCGGCGTTCGCCCTCAACGCTCTCCTGTTCCAGTTTGCCTTTCTCTCCTACCTGACCGTCTTCTTCAACCTCAACCCGCTGCTAGAGCTGGATGGGTATTTCATCCTGATGGATTGGCTGGAGATCCCCATGCTGCGCCAGAAGTCCCTGGCGTTCATTCGGCGAGGCCTGTGGGAGAAGCTAAGGAGCATCAGAGAGGCTGGTGGAAAGCTGCGACAAGCACTGGCTTCCTTCTCTAGAGAAGAGAGGATCTTTACGGTGTTTGGTGCGCTGTCGGCCACTTGGACGGCCTATGCCGTCTTCTCAGGAACCCGTTTCTGGCAGAGGCGGCTGGCGGGGGCAATCGGCGACCTATGGGCTCGAGGGGGCGGCGCCGGTAGGATCATCCTGGCCCTAGTGATGACAGCGATCGGATTGCTCTTCGTCGCGTCGATTGGCACTGCGCTTGTCCGCATGGTTGCCAAAGCTGTCGGCTGGCTGGCGAGACAGGGTCTCTTCGCCGGCCCCCGCAACGTCGCGGGCATGCTTCTGGCTCTGGCGCTAGGCCTTGCTCTGGGACTCGCGTATCTGGGCTCTTCCCTGTTGGTCTTGCTCTTCAGTCTGCTGGCGCTGGTCGGAGCCGCTGTGTTGGCCTGGCGTAACGCCAGAGACTACGCTGGCAGCCGCTATGCCGTGGCGTTCTGGCTGCTGGGACTGTGCGCGTTGTCGCTGCTATCAGGGCTCCTGCTAGGTGCCGCCCAGGGAGGGGAGGGGCTTCAGGCGATTAAGTGGGGTCCTGGGAGCCCCCCAGTGGCGAACCTCCGCGCGGTCAGCCTGGCCCGCGTGGCCTCCGGTTGTCTGCTTGCAGCCGGCCTGGTCCTCTTCGCCAATACCGATCTTAGAGAGCTACGACCCGGGGAGAAGGTACTGCTGGCGCTGGGGCTGTTGGCGAGCTATGTGGTGGTGCTGTTGATAGCCCAGGGCCGGGAGCGGGTCAGTCTTCTCAGCGTGGACGGGCTGCTGGAAGTCAGCGGCGTAGTCCTTCCTCTCCTGGCGTTGACCCTGCTACTACCTACGATCTTCACTTTCTGGGAGACAGGCTTGGGTCCGGCCTGGGCGACAATTGGCCTGGTAATGGGTGCACACGCGGTGGAGGGCCTTTTCGGTTGGCCGCCACTCCTGTCGTCTCTTCTGCTAGGGGCCGGACTGTTGTTGCACCACCTGGCGTATACTTGGTTGACGCTTCCGCAGGGCGAACGCGAAGCCCACCTGGAGCTCAGCGATCAACGGCGACTCGAGCGGGCCTTTAGCTGTAGCGTCGCAAGCATCTTTGACCAATTCCGCCAGATCGCTGGCGAGCGGCGGGCACGTTGTCTCGCCGAGCAGTTTAGCAACCTTGCCCTTGCTGCAGGATGGAAATTGGGCTTGGTCCGGGGTCAGGTGGAAGATGCTGTGGGGGACCGGAGCCTGATCGAACGGGGCGCCCGCTATGCAGATGCCCTCACCCTCCTGCTTGATATGGCGGCGCAGGAGGTGGGAGAGAAGCTGACGTTACGGGCGTTGCAGCGGGCCTACGATGGTCTGCGATGGGAGGAGCGGGAGATCGCGACCCAGTACCTGTTCCGGGACGTAGAGCGCGCCGAGGCCGTCAGCCAGGAGTTCCAGGACGTTCGGCAGGACCGCTGGAGCCTATTGCGCCGCAATCCGCTATTTGCTACAATGGATGAAGAGGAGGTCGATCTCCTTGTGTCACGACTCAGTGCCGAACGGTACTCGCGCGGTC
>JASFVG010000256.1:0-6938 GCA_050049955.1 Anaerolineae bacterium
GCAACCAGTGTCAAGCTATACACTACCTACCGGCCTACGTACTACGCCGATGACGCCACGATCCTTCGACTGCTGAAAGCGTGCGCCAGCTTAGGGCTACTCCCGCTGGTCCACTGCGAGAACGATGACCTGGTGACCGCACGGACCGAGGCGTTGGTCAGAGAGGGCAAGACTGGCTGGCAATATCACGGCTGCTCTCGTCCTGCGCTGGCAGAACAAGAGGCAGTGCAGCGGATGCTATTCCTGGCCGAGGCTGCCGAGAGCCCGATCCACATATGTCACTGCTCCTCCCCCGGATCTGTGGCACTGGTGGCTGAGGCACGTGATAGTGGCCAGTTCGCCACCTGTGAGACCTGTCCCCAGTACCTGCTGCTGGACAACGGGATGTATGAGGGACCAGAGCCCTGGCGCTACGTTCTCCAGCCGCCACTCCGGGATCCCGAGGAGACAGACTGGCTGTGGGCGATGGTCGAGGGAGGCATGGTGGACTCGATCGTGACTGACCACTGCGACTATACCCGGGCGCAGAAGGTAGCCCGCGACGATTTCACCCAGACGCCTGGCGGTCTACCTGGCCTGGCGACGCTGTTGCCGCTGATGTACACTTTCGGTGCGGCTTCGGGGCGTGTCACGCTGCCTGATCTGGTCGGGCTGCTTTCTACGACGCCCGCACGGGTTTGGGGTTTGTGGCCGCGGAAGGGCACGCTGCAGCCCGGCTCGGATGCTGACATTGTCGTCTACGATCCAGCGCCGGAAGGCGTGATCAGTGCCAGAACACTCCACCACGTCGCCGGCTACACGCCCTACGAGGGAATGCCCGTGCAGGGGAGGGTCAAGGTCACAGTCTCTCGAGGGCGGATCATCTATCTTGAAGGCCGTTTCGTGGGACGTGAGGGGCGAGGACGCTACCTGGCCCGGGAGCCACTGGTTGGCACAGCCTAGGGGTGGCTCCAGCGCGACGTGGATCACCGTCGCGTCGACCGAGCTGTCCGACCGCGAAGCCTGGCGTCTCCTGTGATGCGGAGGCATCTTCAGAGGATGGATCCTCTGCTTGTAGTCCTCGGTTGCGTCCTTCGCGCTCCTGGACCCCCGGTCATCACACGTCGCACGGCGCGTCCGCATTCCGTATCCTGATGCGATTGCCATTCGTCGCGTCGCAAGGAGGTGAACCCAATGGAGTTGAGTCGCTTCTTGGCCGTCGCCCGCGGCGACGTGCCTGCTGACCTACTGCTGCGCAACGGACGTGTCATCAACGTATTCACCAGGGAGATCATTGAGGCGGACGTTGCCATCGCGGGGGATACCATTGTCGGCGTCGGGCTGTCGCAAGACGCTGATGATGCGATCGATCTTGGGGGACGGTATGTGTGCCCCGGGCTGATCGATGCGCATGTCCACATCGAGTCGTCGATGGTCACGCCGCCGCAGTTTGCCCGTGCCATGATCGCCCGTGGCACCACGACTGTCGTCAGTGATCCCCACGAGATCGCCAACGTCGCGGGAATCGCTGGGATCCGCTATATGCTGGATGTCTCGGAGGGGCTTCCACTGACGGTCTTCGTCAATCTGCCGTCCTGCGTGCCCGCAACGCACATGGGCACGGCGGGGGCAGTCCTGACCGCTGCCGATTTGGTGGAACTCTCGGACATGCCCCGGGTTATCGGTCTGGCGGAGTTCATGAACGTGCCCGGGCTGATTCTCGGAGATCCGGAGGCTCTGGCGAAGATCGAGGCGTTCCAAGGGCGCGTGATCGACGGGCATTCGCCGGGTGTGAGCGGCGCCTGGCTACAGGCCTACGTTGGCGCAGGCCCAGGATCTGATCATGAATGTGTCGCCGTCGACGAGATGATGGAGAAGCTTCGCCTGGGAATGGTGGTCTTCATTCGTGAGGCCACCGGCGCCAAGAACCTCGCGGCCCTGGTCCCAGCCGTGACGCCGGACAATAGGCGGCGCGTGGCATTCTGCACGGACGACCGTCACCCCGCCGACCTGCTCGATGACGGACACATCGACCACTTGATCCGCTTGGCCGTCGAGGCGGGGCTCGATCCTATCACCGCTGTCCAGATGGCGACGTTGAACGCTGCGGAGTGGTTCAGACTGCGGGATCGCGGCTCAGTCGCGCCGGGCAAGCGAGCCGACCTAGTCGTCTGTTCCGACCTACGGGACTTCCGCGCCGAGATGGTTGTGGCCGGGGGACGGTTGGTATCGCAGGATGGGGAGCTAGTGGGTGAGTTTGTGGCGCCAGCCATTGACACCTCAGCCGTGCAGGGGACCGTCAACGTTGACTGGGATACGCTGAGTTTCGCCATCCCGGCCCCCGATGACGGCGTCACTACCGTCGACGCACGGGTGATCGGATTGGTGGTCGATCAGGTCGCCACTCAGCACCTCGTCGAACAGCTGCCTGTACAGTATCAACCTTCGAACGGTGGAGAGAGACCGGAAGTGGTACCCGACGTAGAGCGCGATATCCTGAAGCTCGCCGTGGTGGAGCGCCATCGAGGCACGGGGAACGTGGGGCTTGGGTTTGTGCACGGTCTGGGGCTCAAGAAGGGCGCCCTGGCCGGGAGCGTGGGCCACGATGCCCACAACCTCACCGTCGCGGGGTGTGACGACGTCTCGATGATGACCGCAGCTCGCGCGGTGGGTCGGCTTGGCGGCGGTCTGGTGGCGGCCGTCGGCGAGGAAGTGCTTGCCCAGGTGCCGTTGCCCATTGCTGGACTCATGTCCGATCAACCGCTCCGGGTTGTGCGGCGTCAGATGGATGAGCTGGTGACTGTTGCCCGGGAGCTCGGTTCCTCTCTCCACGATCCGCTGATGACGCTGGGTTTCCTGGCGCTGGAGGTGATCCCGTCGCTGAAGCTAACGGATCAGGGGCTTGTGGACGTAGAGAAGTTCGACTTTGTATCGCTGTTCCCGGAGCAGCGTTAATCACACGGGGGCAGGGCAAGCGGGTGCATCCCGCGGCCTGGCACGGCGATGGCCAAAGAGGGCAAACCGACGAACCGGCGAGCCCAACAACGACGAGAGGAGCGGCGCCTGCTGTGGGCTGTGCTCGTCGTCCTCGTGGTGGGGGGCGGTGCGGCAATCGCCTTGGCCTACGGCTCGCGGGCCGTGGTGCTTGGCGCGGCTTGCCTGCTGGCAGGCGCCGGAATCGTGGTGCTGCTATGGCTCATCCTGCTGATCATCGAGCGCTGGGCAGGCTAGTGTCGGCCGGGCGTCTCTCTCCTCCAGGGTCAGGCATAGGAGATCAAGAATGAATCGCGAGAACCTGGTCAGCTATCTTGACGACTATCTCCGAGTCCCAGACATTGAGGACGTGTCTCAGAATGGCCTACAGGTTGAGGGGCCCCTTGAGGTGACGCGAGTGGCGTTCGCTGTCGATGCCTGCTTGGCGTCTTTCGAACAGGCCGTGGTTGCGGATGTGCAGCTTCTTGTTGTCCATCACGGGCTGTTCTGGAGCAAGCCTCAACGCCTGATCGGCTCCCACTTCCGCCGGGTGAAGACCCTCCTTTCGGGTCGATGCGGTCTCTATGGGGTGCATCTACCGCTGGACGCGCACCCGGAAGTAGGCAACAACGCGGAGATGGCCCGTCTTCTGAGACTGATCGACACCCGACCATTCGGGGCCTACCATGGTGTGGACATCGGCGTCGCGGGAGTCCTGGACCCACCGCTCGACTTGCCGGGCCTCCTCGGGCGGTTGATCGAAGCCACGGGCACGCCACCCCTTCGCGTTCTCGACCATGGGCCGGATTCGATCGAGACTGTTGGGTGCGTGTCCGGCGACGCCGCCGAGATGGTGGGTCAAGCGGCGGAAGCCGGTCTTGACGCCTACATCACCGGCGAGACCCGCCACGCAGCCTTCCACCGGGTGGCCGAGTTGGGCCTGAACGTTCTGTTCGCGGGCCACTACGCAACAGAGAAGCTGGGTCTGATGGCACTGCAGCGTCACCTCGCCGACCGATTCGAGCTAGATACGGTGTTCCTCCATGTCCCAACAGGGGCGTAGTCGATTGCGAAAGCCCGTGGAATATGATACTATAGATGCGTCTCCAGCGTGGAGGCAAGGAGGTGATGCACACTGGATCTTCCTCGAGGTATCTCTACCATCTAGCCGTGGTTCTTCTACTCAGCATACCAACTAGGAGGTGAAGAATGCGCAGACGAGTCTGGACCCTGGCAACTCTGGCGATCGTCGTGCCGTTGGCGCTGTCGGCCTGCGGCCTGGGCGCGACGCCGGAGCCCGCGGAGCAGCCCAGCGCGGGTGTGGAGCTGCCTGTCAAGGTGGCTTTCGTCTATATCGGCCCTCCCGGTGACTTGGGATGGACCTACGAGCACGACCGTGGCCGCAAGTTGCTCGAGGAAGCGCTGGGGGACGATGTCGAGACCACCTATATCGAGGACGTTCCCGAGGGCCCTGATGCCAAGCGCGTGGTCCAGCAGTACGCTCAGGAGGGCTGGGACATCATCTTCACGACATCGTTCGGCTACATGGATCCCACGCTTGAGGTGGCCGAGGAGTTCCCTGACGTCTTGTTCGAGCACTGCTCGGGCTACAAGACAGCCGACAACATGGCGACCTACTTCGGCCGGATGTACCAGCCCCGCTACCTCTCCGGTATCGTAGCCGGCGAGATGACGGACAGCAATGTCATTGGCTACGTGGCTGCCTTCCCCATTCCCGAGGTGATTCGCGGTATCAACGCCTTCACTCTCGGTGTCAGGTCCGTCAACTCCGACGCCGAGGTGCGCGTGGTGTGGACCAACACTTGGTACGATCCGGTCTTGGAGCGGGAGGCCGCCGAGGCCCTGCTCGACGAGGGTGCTGACATCATCGCCCAGCACCAGGATACCACGGAACCGCAGAAGGCAGCGGAGGAGCGTGGCGCGCTGAGCATAGGATACGACTCCGATATGCGCGAGTTTGTCGGCGACACCGTCCTCACCAGCCCTCAGTGGAACTGGGGCACCTACTACATCGACACGGTGCGGAACGTCATCAACGGTACGTGGGAGTCGCATCAGTTCTGGGGCGGTCTTGAAAGCGGTGTCGTGACGCTCGCGGAACTCAGTCCGCTAGTGCCGGACGATGTCCGCGGGCAAGTTGAGTCGGATCGGAAGATCATCGAAGAGACCGATCGGGACGTCTTCTGCGGGCCCATCAACGACCAGGACGGCAGTGAGGCCGTCGCCGACGGTGAATGCATGTCCGATGGGGATATGCTGGGCATGAACTGGTTCGTTGAGGGCGTCGTAGGCGAGATCCCCGAGTAGCGCCGTTCCTAGCGCCGTAGACCCTTAGGGTCCGTTGTGACCCTAAGGGTCGTGTTGTAGTGGGCGGGACCCATGGACAAGATCGGAACGACTGAGCCCGTCCTCCGCATGGTCGGGATCACCAAGCGATTTCCAGGTGTCCTGGCGAACGACAGCGTCGACCTGGAGTTGAACCAGGGTGAAGTTCTGGCCCTGCTCGGGGAGAACGGGGCAGGTAAGTCGACGCTCATGAACGTGCTCAGTGGCCTCTACCGCCCCGATGAAGGCGCCATCTTCGTCGACGGCGAACTAGTTGACATCCAGTCGCCCCGGGATGCCTACGACCTCGGCATCGGGATGGTGCACCAGAACTTCATGCTGGTCGAGACCATGACTGTCGTCGAGAACGTGGTCCTCGGGTTGCAGGGACTCGCATTCCAACCGCAGCTCGGCCAGGTCAAACATCGCCTCCGGGAACTCGGTGAGCGCTATGGCCTCAAGATCGATCCGGATGCCTACATCTGGCAGCTATCGGTGGGCGAGCAGCAGCGCGTGGAGATCCTGAAGCTGCTCTATCGAGACGTCGAGATCCTGATCTTGGACGAGCCGACAGCGGTCCTGACGCCCCAGGAGGTGGACGACCTGGTCGACGTCTTGCGCCGGGTCGTGACGGAAGGCAAGGCTGCCGTCTTCATCACGCACAAGATGAGGGAGGTGATGATCTTCTCGGATCGCGTGACGGTCCTGCGCGGCGGCAGGAACGTGGCCACCCGGCGGACCTCCCGGACCTCACCCGGTGAGCTGGCCCGGCTGATGGTGGGTCGGGACGTGCTCTTCCGTTTGGACAAGGCGGCGTGTGAGCGCGGGGCCCCGATGCTGCAGGTAACCAACCTCAGCGCTCTGAACGACAAGGGCCTGCCAGCCCTGCGAGGCGTCGCGCTCACGGTTCACGCTGGAGAGATCGTCGGTATCGCCGGCGTCGCGGGGAACGGGCAACGCGAGCTGGCGGAGGTGATCACAGGCCTCCGTGACGCCGCCAGGGGCGATGTCCACATGAACCGGACGTGCCTCACCAACTGCTCGCCCTTGCGTGCGATACGGGCGGGTGTTAGCCACGTACCCGAGGATCGCGTGGGTGTGGGGCTCGTTGGGAACATGTCTGTCGCCGAGAACCTGGCGCTCAAAGCGTATCGGACTGCCACGCTGTCTCGGGGTCCCGTCGTGTCACCTCGACTCCTGTCGGACTTCGCCCGGGGCCTGATTGCGGAGTTCGATATCGCCACCCCGGACGCCGAGACGCGGGTCAAGTTCCTCTCAGGCGGTAACCTGCAGAAGGCCATTCTAGCTCGTGAGCTCACCGCTTGCGAGGGCCTGCTCGTGGCGGTGCACCCCACGCGAGGGCTGGACGTCGGCGCGACGGAGGCGGTCCGCAAGCTGCTGCTAGAGGAGCGCCAGAGAGGCACTGGCGTGTTGCTCATATCCGAGGATCTGGATGAACTACTCGCGGTCTCCGATCGCATCGCGGTCATGTTCGAGGGGAGAGTGGTGGGCATTGTACCGGCGGACGAGGCCGATGTCGACTCGATTGGGCTGATGATGGCCGGCGAAGGGCCTCCGGTGGAAGGGGGCACAGGCTGAGAATCGTCCTCGAGAAGCGCCAGAGTGTCTCTCGATACGTG